>CAMBYJ010000006.1 GCA_945872015.1 Chitinophaga pinensis
CATTAGCTTGTTATGAGTCTGCTACTTTCAATACAACATCATGTGCTTGGGATGTAACAGGAACACAACCAGTACAACCAACATTAGCTTGTTATGAGTCTGCAACATTCAATACACAATCATGTTCATGGGTAGTAACTGGAACACAACCAGTACAACCAACATTAGCTTGTTATGAGTCTGCTACTTTCAATACAACATCATGTGCTTGGGATGTAACAGGAACTCAGCCAGTACAACCAACATTAGCTTGTTATGAGTCAGCTACATTCAACACAACATCATGTTCATGGGATGTAACTGGAACACAACCAGTACAACCAACATTAGCATGTTATGAGTCTGCAACATTCAATACAACTTCATGTGCTTGGGATGTAACTGGAACTCAACCAGTACAACCAACATTAGCTTGTTATGAGTCTGCAACATTCAATACAACATCATGTGCTTGGGATGTAACAGGAACACAACCAACAGCACCAACAGGATTAGCTTGTTATGAGACTGCAAACTTCAACACAACTTCATGTGCTTGGGATGTAACAGGAACTCAGCCAGTACAACCAACATTAGCATGTTATGAGACTGCAACATTCAACACTACAACATGTCAGTGGGATGTAACAGGATCACCAGCAGCGCCAATTGTAACAACTACATCTGCATGTGATACTTACACATGGTCTGCTAACGGACAGGCATATACTCAATCTGGTACTTATAACTACAGTGCAAACTGTCAGGATTATACATTAAACCTAACAATCACTGGAGTTTCTAGTACAAACACATCGTCAGTATCTGCATGTGAAACATATACATGGACTGCAAACAGCACTACATATACTCAATCAGGTTCATATACTTTTGTTAGTGGATGTAATACTGAAATTTTAAATCTTACAATCAATGTAGCTCCAGCAGCACCAACAAATTTAGCTTGCTACGAGACTGCAACATTCAACTCAACAACATGTCAGTGGGATGTAACAGGAACACAGCCATCAGCTCCAACAGGATTAGCTTGTTACCAAACAGCTACATTCAATGGAACATCATGTGAGTGGGATGTAACAGGAACACAGCCAACAGCTCCAACAGGATTAGCATGTTACCAAACAGCTACATTCAACGGAACATCATGTGAGTGGGATGTAACAGGTTCTCAACCTTCAGTTCCAACAGAATTAGCTTGTTATCAGACTGCAACATTCAACAATACTACATGTCAGTGGGATGTAACAGGATCACCAGCAGCTCCAATTGTAACAACTACTTCAGGTTGTGGAAGCTATACTTGGTCAGCTAACGGTACTGTATATACTCAATCAGGTACATATAATTACTCAGCAAATTGTCAGGATTACACATTAAACTTAACTATCAACGTAGCTACTACATATTATGCAGATGTTGATAATGATAGCTATGGAGATGCAGGTAATACTACAACTGCATGTGATGGTGCACCAACAGGTTATGTATCTCAATCAGGTGATTGCAACGATAACAATGCAAACGTTAATCCAGGTGCTACTGAAGTATGTGGTAACGGAATCGATGATAACTGCGATGGTAACATCGACGAAGGATGTGGATGTATTAACCCTCCAACTGCTAATGCAGGATCAAACACGAATGTATGTGAAGGAAGCACAGTTGCCTTAAGTGGTTCAGTTGGCGGAAGCGCATCAAACGGAACATGGTCAACAAGCGGAACAGGAACATTCACTCCATCAGCAAACGTGTTAAATGCAACGTACGTACCATCAGCAGATGATATCGCTGCAGATTCAGTAACGTTAACATTAACATCAAATGCTGTTGCTCCTTGTACAGCAGCTACAAGTTCAATCACGTTAACATTTGTACCAGTGCCAGCTGCACCAGGTGCAATCACAGGAACAACATCTTATTGTAACCCAGGATCAACATTATATACGTACTCAATTGCACCGGTAGCAGGAGCAACGTCTTATACATGGACAGTAGGAAATGGAGTAACAATCGTAGGAAGTGCAACTGGTGCTTCAATTCAAGTGAAGTTTGCCGATGCAGTAGTACAAGTAGGATTAAATGCTTCAATCTCTGTAACACCAAATAATAGCAATGGATGTTTCAACGCAACAGCATCAAGTATTAATGTTATTGCAGCAATATCAGCACCAGTTCGTCCTGGATCAATCTCTGGATCTTTAGCAGCATGTGTTGGTGATATCGTAACTTATTCAGTAGCTCCGGTAGCTCGTGCTTCTCAGTACAACTGGACTGTGCCAACAGGCGCTACAATCTTAAGTGGTGCAGGAACTAACATAATTTCTGTTGAGTATGGCGCAAGCTTCGCAGGTGGAAACATCTCAGTTACTGCACAAAACTTATGCGGAACAAGTAATGCACGTACACGTAACATCACATTAAACTTCTTAGGTGCGCCAGGAGCAATCACTGGACCAACAGATGGAGTATGTAATGCAACAAATGTAGCTTACTCAGTTGCGCCAGTATTCGGAGCAACTTCATACAATTGGACAGTTCCGGCAGGAGCAACAATCGTAAGCGGTGCAGGAACAAATGCAATTACAGTTGACTTTGGAATCTTTACAACTGGAAGCGTTACTGTATCAGCAACAAATGGTTGCGGAACAGGTTCAGTTCGTAGCAAAACTGTTAGATCAACTCCAGCTCGACCAGTGTCTATCTCAGGTTCTACATCAGTATGTATAAACAGCAATCAAACATATTCAACTCCAACTGTAACAGGAGCATCAAGTTATGTTTGGACAGTACCTGGTGGAGCAACAATTACTTCAGGTCAGGGAACGAAGATCATCACAGTAACATTCGGACCAGTTGCATCAGCAAACGGTATCGTAACAGTTAGAGCGTCTAACGCATGTGGTGTATCTACAGCTCGTGTATTATCGGTTGTATCTACAGTTTGTCCTCGTGTAGGCGAAGGATCATCATTATCAATGATTGCATATCCTAACCCAACTAGTACAAACTTAACAGTAGAGTTTACTTCTGAGCTATCACAAGATGTAAACATGACAATGCGTGATGCATCAGGTCGCGTTGTTTACGCTGAATCTAAAACAGTAGCTACTGGAGCAAATGCAACATTAATTGATGTTTCTACATTCGCTAAAGGAATCTACATGTTACAAGTTCAGTCAAACAATACAACTGAAACGTTACGTGTAATCGTACAATAATTCAAACGGGATTTATCCCTGAATTAAATACTAAATGCAAGAGCGGCAGCCATTCGGCTGCCGCTCTTGTTTTATACCATAACCAATAAATAATTAACTTCGGCATTGAAATTAAATTGATGGAAGTTTTAAACGTAAAAGATTTAAGCGTTTCTTTTAGTAATGGAAATGAACTATTCACCGCAGTGAATAAAATTTCTTTTTCGCTTTATTCGGGCAAAACACTTGGCATTGTTGGTGAATCAGGTTCTGGCAAGTCGGTAACCTCACTAACGCTAATGCAGTTACTCCCAAAATCAAAAGGGACTACGATAAATGGTGTTGCCAATTTTAATTCAAAAAGCAATAAGCAGGTCGATTTAATTGCACTATCGGAAGAGGATATCCGTCAATATAGAGGTAGTGATATGGCTATGATTTTTCAAGAGCCTATGACTTCTTTAAACCCGGTATTTACTTGTGGAAATCAAGTTGCAGAGGCTATCAAACTTCATCAGAAAGTATCATCAAAAGAAGCGCGATTAAAAACAATAGAGCTTTTTAAAAAAGTAAAATTGCCTCGTCCAGAGCAAATGTTTGATGCGTATCCTCATCAATTATCAGGAGGGCAAAAGCAACGCGTAATGATTGCAATGGCAATATCTTGTAATCCGAAAGTACTCATTGCCGATGAGCCTACAACTGCGTTAGACGTAACGGTTCAAGCCAGTATACTTGGTTTATTAAAAGAGTTGCAGCAGGAAACAGGAATGGCCATGATTTTTATTACGCATGACCTTGGTGTGATTTCACAAATCGCAGATGAAGTTGTTGTTATGTATAAAGGCAATATTGTTGAGCAAGGTCAAACTAAACTTGTTCTTGAAAATCCGCTACATCCTTATACGAAAGGTTTGTTGTCATGTCGCCCTGCCAGTAATATCAATCTTAAAAAGCTTCCAACAGTTTCTGATTTTATGAAAGTAAATGAAGATGGTTTTTTTTCTGAAACAGGTATAACGATAACGCAGTTACGAAGTGAATTGGCATTAACGGAGGATGATCGTAATAATCAAAAAATAAAACTCGAAAGCCAGAATACTATTTTATCAGTGAAAGATCTGGTTGTTTCATTTCCGACGCGTAAAAATATTTTTGGCAAAGTGACTTCCTCTTTTACTGCGGTAGATCATGTTTCGTTTGATGTTCGCAAAGGAGAAACATTAGGAGTAGTAGGTGAGTCTGGCTGTGGCAAAACAACATTGGGAAGAGCGATTTTACGATTAGTTGACTCATCAAGCGGTGAGGTAAATTTTGAAGGCAATAATATTTTAAATTATTCAGATAAAGAAATGCGTTTGCTTCGGAAGAAAATGCAGCTTGTATTTCAAGATCCGTATTCCAGTTTAAATCCGCGACTAAAAATAAGCGAAGCAATAACAGAGCCGATGATTGTGCATTCAATTGGTTCAAGTAAAGAAGAACGAATGTATTTAGCTGAGCAATTATTAGTTAAAGTAGGATTAAATGCAGACGCGTTGAATAAATACCCACATCAGTTTTCAGGTGGTCAGCGTCAACGGATTTGTATTGCTCGCGCATTATCTGTTCAGCCATCATTTTTGATTTGTGATGAATCTGTTTCTGCATTGGATGTGTCGGTGCAAGCCCAAGTGTTGAATTTGCTGAATGAATTGAAAGCAGAAAACAACCTGACATATATTTTCATCTCTCACGATTTATCGGTTGTGCGTTATATGAGTGATACAATGATTGTCATGAAGAACGGAAAGATTGAAGAAGCAGGGGAGGCCAGAGCTGTTTATGAAGACCCGCGTTCTGAGTATACCAAGAGTTTATTGTCGTCTATTCCTCATTAATCTTCATGGAAAAAAGCAAGAAGTATATTTCTAACGCAGAAGCATATACGAAGATTACCAAATGGTGTGCTTATCAGGAAAGAGCGCAACAGGAAGTGCGCGATAAGTTATACGATTTTGGTTTGCATAAAGAAGAAGTAGAGCAGCTTCTAACACGTATCATTTCCGAAGGTTTTGTGAATGAAGAACGGTTTGCAATTTCGTTTGCTAACGGAAAATTAAATCAGCTGGGTTGGGGAAGAGTAAAAATTAGTTATGCGCTTAAATCAAAACGAGTATCTGACTATTGCATTAAAAAAGCATTGAAGAGTTTAGATGAAAACAAGTATATGCAGATGCTAGAAGATACTTATCTAAAGCGTAGTAAAATGGAAAAAGAAAAGCATCCTTTGAAAAGAAAATATAAATTGATTGCGTATTTATCGGGTAGGGGATTTGAAAGAGATTTAATAGAAGAAATTATTAAAGAATAAAAAATGGTCGACAAATTTGCCGACCATTTTTTATTAGTACCGAATCTTATTGAATGGTAATTTTCTTAGTAAGTAATTTATCATTATTAATAAGCTTAATTAAGTAAGTTCCTTTTGTCAGGCCTTCTAAATTTAATTCTGCTTTATTGTTTTTGAATTCGATGGATGTATTAACGATTAACTTTCCAGTTAAATCCATCATTTGTAAAGATGATTTTCCATTTAATTCAGCTTGTATAGTGATAGTGCTATTTACATTGGCAGGATTTGGATAAACAATAATTGCAGATGTGTTGAATTCATTCAAACCAACTGTTCCTAACAAGTTAATTGTATATACAGGACTACTTCCACAATCATTACTTGCTTGAACATATAAAATTCCATTAGTAAACGACGATGGCCATGTTACACTAATACTTGTATCAGCTGATGAATAAGTAGTTCCTTGATTTGAATTAATCTGAGCGCCACTTACGTTGGTTGTCCAAGTATAAGTTGTTGCACCTTGAGAAGCATTGATGGAATAGTTTACTGTTTGTCCAAAAACATTTAAGTTATTACCATTAATAGCAGTGATTGCTGTAGGATATACAATAGCCAATCCAGTTTTCTCTACGCTCGATCCGCATCCATTATTTGCTTTTACATATAATGTTGTATTCGATGTTAAGTTAGAAGGCCATGTAACATTTACAGTTAATATAGTATCAGTAAACGGTCCTGGTGTTCCATTAATCAATACATTCGGATTGCTTGCTCTCCAGGTATAATTATCAGCATTGGTAACGGCAGGTATTGTATAACTTAATGTTTTACCACATACATTTAATAATTGTCCTGTTAAGCTTATTGGTGTAATTGGAGTCATACACATGCTGTCATTTAATAATCGTGTAACGATTACATCATTCGCAGTACCACCTGTTGAAGATCTAAATCCAGTAACACCAATTTTACCATTTGAAAATATGCAAACTCCATATGCATCAGCAAATGCATTTGCTCCAAACGAATAAGTTACTTTTCCATTAGTGCCAAATGTTGGATCTATTAATCCGTTTGCGTTGAATCGCGCTATCATCCAACCACGGGTAAAATTCGTTTGACCACTTGAGCCGCAAACAACAATTTTACCATCCCATTGACGTGTAATGCCAGCAAGGTAAGTAATAGCACCACCACCGTTTAGCGATACATAATTCCCACTATTAAATGAACTAGGGATAACGCCTAATGTATCTAACTTGGTAATAAAAGTTGCTGATGAATTGTTTCCTACAACATAATACTGATAACCATCACTCAAAATAGCGCTTGCTCTTGAATCAGAGCCACTGCTAAGGGTTACTATGCCACCAAGTGGATTACCTAAGTTGTCAATTCTAAAAGCAATTGCGCTATTTGCACCTGTACTAGAAGTCTTGAATCCTGTTGATACAATCGTTCCATCTACTAATTGATCAATGCTAGTAATCTGATCAGTTGACCCTCCTGCATTGGAAATAATTAATACACCATTCACTCCGAAAGTAGAATCTACAACTCCGTCTGTTGTGTACTTTACTAAAGTAGAACGTTTGTTTGGTTGTCTTGAATAACCAGCCACCAATATGCTTCCATCGCTCAAAACTTTTACTGCGTTGGCTGCATCTTCATTTGTTCCAAAACCATATTCAGCATATCCATTAACACCAAAAGTGGAATCAATTGTACCATCTGTATTTATTCTGCAAGTAATAAAATTTGCATCTGAAACAGTAACATAAGATAATCCTGTTGCTAAAATTTTTCCATCTGTTTGCAACGACATTGAATACATATAAATTGATGTACCGTATTGCATAATTGCTCTGCCGACATTTCCGAAAGAGCTATCAATAGTTCCATTTTCCTTGATATGCATTACTACTGAAGAGGTGATGTTGTTTATTCTTGCAGCACTCAATACATACATCGAAGAATCTTGCAATCCTGCAATACTGTATCCTAAATCGTTTAAAGTGCCTGGCATGTAAGTCCCAAATCCTGCATTGGCAAAGGTTAAGTCATAAGCACCCGCTTGTGAGTATGATTGCTGTTGAAGGCAAATAAAACTCAAGAGTAATAGTAGTTTTTTGATCATTTGATTTATGGTTTAATTATCCAAAAATATAATTTTTTATGAAATAAATTTTGTTGCTACAATTTATCACCTTTGCACAATGTATAACTACTACCTATTCTACAAGCCCTATAACATCCTGTCTCAATTTACCGACGAAGGAAATAAGCAAGGCTATGGCTCGCTCGTTACAATTCCGAAAGATGTTTATAATGTTGGTCGTTTAGACTCAGATAGCGAAGGCTTGATGATTCTAACGAATGATAAATCATTAAATCAACTTTTATTGCAACCCAAAAACGCACATAAGCGAACGTATTATGTGCTGGTGGAAGGTGTTGTTACGGAGAAAGCAATTCAGCAATTAAGAGAAGGTGTTTCCATCACAATTGATGGTCAATCTTACGATACTCGTCGTGCAGATGCGCGAATTATTGATACCCCTGAATTACCTGAACGCAATCCCCCAGTCCGTTTTCGTAAAACTGTAACAGATACTTGGATCGAATTAAAATTAACAGAAGGAAAAAACCGACAGGTTCGTAAGATGACAGCAGCTGTTGGATTCCCGACGTTGCGATTAGTGCGTGTAGCGATAGGCGGAATAACTATGGATGATCCAACACCTGGGAAATTGGTTGAATTAACACGTAATTTTATCATTCAAAATATGGATGTTTAATTTCTTTTCTTCAATTTTGAAAACTTATTATTGAATTATGAAAACAATTAAATTATTAGGGATGCTTGTTTGTTTATCAAGTATTTCCTTAGCGCAAGATGTGCTTACTCCAGAAGCATTATGGAAAATCGGTAGAGTATCTGACCCACGTTTGTCGCCCGATGGAAGTAAAGTTGTATTTGGTGTTCGAACGTTTGATATTGCCGCTAATAAAGGGCAAGGCGATTTATACATTACTACTCCTAACGGTGGTGCAGTAACGCCATTGTTAAATTCATCAGGTGATGAAAGCAGCGCTCGCTGGCGTCCCGATGGAAAGAAAATAGGTTATATGACCGCTGATGCAAATGGTGATTCACAGTTATGGGAAATTAATCCTGATGGTTCTGATAAGCAGCAAATCACTTTTGTTACTGGCGGCATTAATTGCTTCGGATATGCACCTTCTATGAATCAGCTATGGTATGCTGCCGATGTAAAGCTCGATAAGAAGCCAAGTGAAATTTATCCTGATCTTCCTAAAACTGAGGGCGCTCGTATCATTGATGGTTTAATGTTTCGTCATTGGAATGCATGGCACGACTATGCTTACAGTCATATTTTTGTTACTGGTTATTCTGCTGGAAAAATTAACGGCGAAGCAAAAGATATTTTACTAAATGAAAAATGGGATGCGCCAACTGGTCCTTTTGGTGGCGACGAGCAAGTAGCTTTTTCTCCGGATGGAAAAACACTTGCTTACACTTGTGAAAAGCTTTGGGGTAAAGATGATGCAATGAGTACGAACACAGAAATTTATTTGTACGATTTAACATCAGGAAAAACTACAAACCTTACCGAAGGAATGAATGGTTATGATAACGATCCTGTATGGTCGCCAGATGGTAAAATGTTATTATGGCATTCAATGGAAACACCAGGATATGAATCCGACAGAAATCGTTTGTTCGCTTATGATGTGACTTCTAAAGTGAAAAAGGAATTGATAACTAATTTCGATTATAATGTAGATGCTGTTCAGTTTACTTCGGATAGTAAGAAGTTTTATTTTCTATCTCCAATTAATGCTACTCATCAGGTATTTTCATTTGATTTAAATCCTAAAGCTAAATCGCCAATCAAACAATTAACCTTTGATCAGGCCGACTATAACGAACTAACAGTAGCGGGTATGGGCAATTCAACTAAAATTGTTACTGCTCGCGTTGATATGACAATGCCATCGGAGTTGTATTCGATAAATGCGGCAGATAATAAGGTTACTAAGATTACCAATGTTACTGATCCTGCATGGGCTAAATTCAACAAGGCTACTATAAAGAAAAGAATGGTTAAAACTACCGATGGCAAAGAAGAATTAGTGTGGGTAATTTATCCTCCTGATTTTGATCCAACTAAAAAATATCCAGCTTTGTTATTCTGTCAGGGCGGACCACAAAGTGTAGTTAGTCAGACATTCTCTTACCGCTGGAATTTTAGTTTGATGGCTGCTCAGGGTTATATCATTGTAGCTCCTAACCGTCGTGGACTACCGTCGTTTGGTGAAGCATGGAATGATCAGATTCAAGGCGACTGGGGTGGACAACCTATGAAAGATTTATTAGCTGCAATTGATGAAGTAAGCAATGAACCGTATGTTGATAAGAGTCGTTTAGGTGCAGTAGGAGCGAGCTACGGTGGATTTTCTGTGTATTGGTTAGCAGGTAATCATAATAAGCGCTTTAAAACATTTATCTCGCATTGCGGAGTATTTAATTTAGAATCTGAATTTGCTTGTACAGAAGAATTGTTCTTCGCAAATCATGATTTAGAAGGTCCTTATTGGAATACGCCACAGCCAAAAAGTTACAATGCTTTTTCGCCTAATCGCTTCGTAAAAAACTGGGATACTCCAATTTTAGTAATTCATAACGAGAAAGATTTTCGTGTTCCTTTAAATCAAGGTATCGAAGCTTTTACAGCAGCACAAATGAATAATGTGCCTTCTCGTTTCTTGTATTTTCCTGATGAAGGTCACTGGGTAGTAAAACCCCAAAATAGTATATTATGGCAGCGCGTTTATTTCGATTGGCTAGATAAATACTTAAAGTAAAAAGAAAACCCTGACTAATAGGTCAGGGTTTTTTTGTGGCTGCATCTTTACTTAATTGGGTGAGTACTTCTTTGTAAAGTTCACTCATTTCCTTCGGATGATTTTTATACCAATCAAATGTGGTAGTAAATTCTTCGGGCGCTATTTTATGTTTCTCTAAAATGTATTTGTAATTCCCGTAAGCAATTGCTTTTGTGCTGTCAGTATAACTAAGATTTTTAAGTTGAATAATTGCCTCTGCGTATTGCAAATCGGCTAATAGCGGAATTAACTTTTCTCGCTTAATAAGATTATCAGGAATTTTCTCTTGACTTTTATTGCAGGAGATAATCGTCAAGGTACAAGCAAAAGCAATCAGTAGTTTTTTCATCTTCTCGAAAAAGTTAAACGATGTCCGTTAGCCATCTCATTAATTGCACCCTGATGATAAATTCTATTGCCATTCACAAATGTACTATCAATCGCACCTTTAAAAGTTGTTCCTTCAAATGGCGACCAACCACATTTGTACAAAATGTTTTCTTTTGTAACAGTCGTAGTTTTGTTTAAATCAACTAATACTAAATCGGCGTAATATCCTTCTCTGATAAATCCTCTTTCTTCTAAGTTAAAACAAGTAGCTACTGAATGTGACATTTTCTCAACGACTTTTTCCAACGTAATCCATCCTTCACTCACCGCGTTCAACATTGCTGGTAAAGCATGTTGAACTAATGGACCGCCAGATGGTGCATTTAGATACTTGTTACTTTTTTCTTCAATGGTATGCGGCGCATGATCAGTTGCAATCACATCGATGATGTTATTGTTTACAGCTGCACGAATTGCATCTCTATCGCGTTGTGATTTTACTGCAGGGTTCCATTTGATTAAAGATCCTTTTGTTTTGTAATCTTCATCAGTAAAATACAAATGATGAACACATGCCTCTGCAGTAATTTTTTTGTCTCCTAACGGCAACGCATTATCGAAAAGTGAAAGTTCTTTAGCTGTAGATATGTGAAGTATATGCAGTCGGGTATCTTTTTTCTTCGCTAAGTCAACGGCAAGCGAAGAAGATAAATAACAAGCTTCTTCATCTCTGATAATAGGATGCATTTCCATTGGAATATCATCACCGTATTGTTCTTTCGCAGCTGCAAGATTTCTTTTTACTGTTGCTTCATCTTCGCAATGTACAGCAATTAGGGTAGGGGCATTGCCAAATATTCTACAAAGTACATTTGTATCATCCACTAGCATATCGCCCGTACTTGAACCCATAAATATTTTAATGCCACAAACATTTAAAGGATTAGTACGCACTACTTCTTCATAGTTGTGATTGGTCACACCCATAAAGAAACTATAATTAGCTAATGAACATTCAGACGCACGTTGATATTTTGCTTCTAACAACTCCTGCGTAATGGTCTGCGGATTAGTATTTGGCATTTCCATGTAACTGGTGATTCCACCTGCTACAGCAGCTTTCGCTTCCGTATAAATTTCTCCTTTATGCGTTAAGCCTGGCTCTCTAAAATGCACCTGATCATCAATACAACCTGGTAATAAATGCAAGTGTGTCGCATCAATCTCTAAACAATTTTCCGTTACAGAAATGGACTGATCAATTTTTTCAATTCTTCCATTTTTGATTAATACATCGCCTCTGAAAATTTTATTTTCATTAACAATACTTGCGTTTTTTATTAGTGTTGTATTCATAATAATAATGTTATGAAGGTAATTCTCCCACCATGGTTAAAGGATCAACCCACTGATCAAATTCTTCAGCAGTAACGTATCCTAATTCAATAGCTGTTTCTTTTAATGTTTTACCATTACGATGTGCTGTTTGTGCAATCTCAGCCGCTTTGTAATATCCGATATGTGTATTCAACGATGTAACTAACATCAATGAATTATTCAGATTGTTTTTAATGTTCGCTTCAATTGGTTGAATGCCTACTGCGCATTTATCATTAAACGACATACAAACATCTCCAATCAAGCGAGCAGAGTGTAGGAAGTTATAAATCATTACTGGCTTAAATACATTCAATTCGAAATGTCCTGTTGCACCACCAATGTTTATTGCAACATCATTACCCATTACTTGTGCAGCTACCATTGCCATCGCTTCACATTGAGTTGGATTTACCTTGCCTGGCATAATTGACGAGCCTGGTTCGTTATCAGGAATAAATAATTCTCCAATACCACAACGAGGGCCTGAAGCTAATAAGCGAATATCATTTCCAATTTTCATTAAGCTAACAGCAACAGTTTTTAAAGCACCATGTGATTCAACAATGGCATCATGTGCAGCTAATGCTTCAAATTTATTTTCTGCAGTGATAAAAGGCAATCCAGCAAGTTGTGCAATATTTTTAGCAACATCTTCAGCATATCCTTTAGGAGTATTAATTCCTGTACCTACTGCAGTTCCTCCTAAAGCTAGCTCTGCTAAGTGAGGTAATGTATGTTCAATCGCACGAATACCATGGTCTAACTGTGATACATATCCGCTAATCTCTTGTCCGAGTGTTAATGGCGTTGCATCCATTAAATGCGTACGGCCAATTTTAACGATATGCATGAACTCCTTCGACTTCGCTTTTAATGTATCGCGCAAAGTACGTAACCCCGGTAACGTTACATCCATCAAAATTTTATAAGCTGCAATATGCATCGCAGTAGGGAAGGTATCGTTAGATGATTGTGATTTATTTACATCGTCGTTCGGGTGAACAACTTTCTTTTCATCCATTAATGAACCACCTTGCATTACATGCGCACGGTAAGCTACTACTTCGTTCACATTCATATTGCTTTGCGTGCCTGAGCCTGTTTGCCATACTACTAACGGAAACTGATCATCCAATTTTCCTTCTAATATTTCATCACAAACTTTTCCAATCAAATCGCATGTTTCTTTTGGTAAAACACCTGCATTCATATTTGTAATTGCAGCAGCTTTCTTCAAAATAGCAAACGCTTTTATAATTTCCTTCGGCATTTTATTAATGTCCTGAGCAATTTTAAAATTCTCAATAGAGCGTTGTGTTTGTGCTCCCCAATAAACATTCGCTGGAACCTGAACTGTTCCCATCGTGTCTTTTTCTATTCTGTAATCCATTTTATTTATGATTTATTCTTTTTATGTATTTTGATTTTATTCTGCGTATTCCATTAAGTAAGCTTTGATGAATTCATCTATCTCTCCATCAAGCACAGCTCCTGTATCAGATGTTTCATAATCGGTGCGTACATCTTTCACTAATTTATATGGATGTAAAACGTAACTTCTGATTTGACTTCCCCATTCAATTTTTTTCTTTGAACTCTCAGTTGCTGCTTTCGCTTCGTTACGCTTTCTTATTTCAAGCTCGTATAATTGCGAACGTAACATTTGCATTGCTCGCTCTTTATTTCCTCCTTGTGTACGCTCTACCTGACAAATAACAACAATACCCGTTGGATGATGCGTCAGCTGAACTTTCGTTTCTACTTTATTGACATTTTGTCCACCAGCACCACCAGAGCGTGATGTTTGAATAGAAATATCTGCGTCCTTTATTTCAATATTGATTTCATCATCAATCAAAGGATAAGCATAAACCGATGCAAACGATGTATGTCTTTTTGCATTCGCATCAAACGGCGATATACGAACTAAACGGTGAACGCCATTTTCACTTTTCAAATAACCATAAGCATATGCTCCTTCAATTTCATACGTTGCAGATTTAATTCCTGCACCATCACCATCGAGATAATCTATTTCAGTTACTTTAAATTTATGTCGTTCAGCCCAACGTAAGTACATACGTAAAAGCATCGATGCCCAATCCTGACTTTCTGTTCCGCCTGCACCAGAATTAATCGTAAGCACTGCGCTTAGTCGATCTTCTTCTCCACTCAACATATTTTTAAATTCAAGTTCTTCAAGCAACTTTAATGTTTGCTTATATGAAGCGTCCACTTCATCTTCTGACGCTTCGCCTTCTTTGTGAAAATCAAAAAGTACTGTTAAGTCATCAACTGCCGATTGAACTCCTTTAAAAGCATTCGTCCAGTCTTTTTTAAGATTGATGTTTTTTAAAATTTGCTCCGCGCGCTTGGGGTCGTTCCAAAAATCGGGAGCATGGGTTAATTGCTCTTCCTGAGCTATTTGTTGAAGTCGGTTATCGACGTCAAAGATGCCTCCTCAGAGCATCTGTTCTATCAGAAAGGTCTTTTAATTGCTCTATAATCATAATGGCGCAAAATTAGCCAATTAAGATGCACAAACACTACTCGTTTGTTAAACTTTTGTATTATTTCAAAAAGAGAGGCCATCGTTTCGGATGGCCTCTGTAAATATTTTATCGGTTAACTTTAAATTCTACTCTTCGGTTTTTCGCTTTGTTCTCTTCCGAATCATTTGCTACCAGCGGACGAGTATCACCAAAGCCTTGTGCTGCTAATCGGTTCTCCTCAATTCCTTTAGTCACTAAGTATTTTTTAATTGTATTTGCTCTGCGCTGCGATAAATCCATATTCTTAGCAGCATCACCTGTGTTATCGGTATGTCCTGCAATTTCTAAAGTGTAATTAGGATTTTTCTTCATCAAATCAGCAACTTGATTTAATGCATCGCTGTAATTGTTTTGAATAACATCTTTTCCTAATTCGAAATAAACGTTATCTGCTTTTTCCATAATTGCTACTTGGTCTTTTTCATACGGACAACCTTTGTTTTCAATCGGGCCTGCAACATCAGGACATTGATCAGTATTGTCTGCTAATTTATCACCGTCTTTATCAGGACAACCTTTCATGCTGATGTCGCCTTTTTCTGTAGGACATAAATCGTCAGCATCCGTTATTCCATCACCATCCTGGTCTGGGCAGCCTTTCATAGCAACAACACCAAATACATCAGGACATTTATCATCAGCATCTGTAATGCCGTCTTTATCTTTATCAGGACAACCTTGCGTTGCAGCAGTTCCCTTTACATCTGGACATTTATCAACTGCATCAAGAATACCATCACCGTCGCGATCAAGCGGACAACCACTAGCATCTACTGCAGTTCCTTTTGGGGTTTTAGGGCATTTATCTTCTTTATCAGGCACGCCATCTTTATCACTGTCTTTAAGTAACCCGAAGTTTTTTGTAACTCCAAAGCTATGCATCAAATAAGAATCATTGTCGTTTCTAACTTCAAAGTCGCGGTTATCATGGTCAGAATATAAAACTGTTTCAGATAAATAAACATTCCATAATTCATTAATGCGGTAACGAACACCAGCACCAAATGGGAAGCAAAAGTCTGTTCCAGGAACGACGTCCTTACCACTTAATTTGTGAAAGCCAATTCCTCCATGAGCATATGGAGATAATACGTTCTTGTCCGTATTTAAAAGATACAATCGAACTTCTGCATTCCAAGCAATTTGATTTGCCTTAAATCCTTTGCCTAAGTTCTCTCTATATCCCACAGAACCAAATGAAAGGTTGGAAATAAAATCAGCATTGGGCGTGATATAATGACTGTAATTAAAGCCAATATGCGCATACGAAGCCTGGCCTTTGCCAAAGAAACCCTGTCCTAAGTCGCCATTGTATTGAGTTAACCCAACAAACCCTCCAATTGCCTGAGGACGTTTAGCTGTTTGTGAGAATCCTAACATAGAAGTTAGCGTCAGGAAACAAACGATTATTAATTTTTTCATCTTGTTGTTTTTAATTGCGGGAAGCAAAGGTAAAATTGCCTTTGATATAAACCTCAAATAATTAGATAATATTCATATTTCGTTGCTATTTTTTATTTGATGTCATTGTTATAACTTTGCCTCACGTTCTTAATAATAACTATTCAACAAAGCAATTATCCAGAAAGGTGGAGGGACTGAGCCCTATGATACCTTGGCAACCCTTGCAAGAGAAGGTGCCAATTCCTGATTCAATTCATTTGAAAAAAGATAACTGCCGAAAGATTTCTAAATAAAAGTACATGTAAATCTCTTCCGGCTATCCTGAAGAGATTTTTTATTTTATAACCATTGATGAAAATGAGTAAGAGTATAGAAAGTGATTTAAAACAACGTATCCTCGTGATTGACGGGGCTATGGGTACAATGATTCAGCGTTATAAGCTAGAAGAGGCTGATTACCGAGGCGAGCGATTTGCCAATTGGGCAAGTGATGTTAAGGGCAATAATGAATTGCTGAATTTAACGCGTCCTGATATAATCAAAGCAATTCATCTAGAGTATTTGAATGCAGGTGCGGATATTATTGAAACCAATACCTTTTCAGCACAGGTAATTTCCATGGCCGATTATAACATGGAATCCCTTTCTTACGAGTTAAATGTGGAAGCTGCAAAATTAGCACGACAAGCAGTTGATGAATATTACGCAGCTAACGGGAATGACTATACGAAGTATGTTGCTGGTGCTATTGGTCCAACAAACCGTACGGCCTCTATTTCTCCGGATGTAAATGATCCAGGTTATCGCGCCGTAACATTTGATATACTGGTTGATGCTTATGCAGAGCAGGTAAAAGGGTTGATAGAAGGTGGTGTTGATTTATTATTGATTGAAACAATTTTTGATACGCTGAATGCAAAAGCCGCATTATATGCGATTCAAATAGTACATGAAGAAAAAGGTGTTGATTTGCCAGTGATGATATCAGGAACGATTACTGATGCAAGCGGTAGAACATTGAGTGGCCAAACTGTTGAAGCATTTTTAAATTCGCTTTCGCATGTGAACTTGTTAAGTATCGGATTGAATTGCGCATTGGGAGCAAAAGAGATGCGTCCTTACCTCGAAGAACTTTCGAAGAAATCGCCGTTCTTTATTTCTGCCTATCCTAATGCAGGACTTCCTAATCAGTTTGGTGGCTACGATGAAACACCGCATGCAATGGGACATCAGATTATTGATTTTCTAAACAGCGGATTCTTAAATATTGTTGGTGGATGTTGTGGTACAACCCCTGATCACATTGCTGAAATTGCACGTATAGCATCAACCGTTAAGCCTAGAGTGCGTCCTGAGCGTGATCATTTGTTACACTTGAGCGGACTAGAAGCTGTGACGTTACGTCCTGAAAGTAATTTCATGAATGTAGGTGAACGCACCAACGTAACAGGTAGTCGTAAGTTTGCTCGCTTAATTGCCGAAGAAAATTACGAAGAAGCATTATCAATTGCCCGAGATCAGGTAGAGGGAGGAGCTCAAGCAATTGATGTGAATATGGATGAAGGGATGCTCGATTCGGAGAAGGCAATGGTTAAGTTTTTAAATCTGATTGCTGCAGAGCCAGATATTTCAAAGCTTCCAATCATGATTGACTCTTCAAAATTTCATGTGATTGAAGCAGGATTGAAATGTGTTCAAGGGAAAAGTATAGTCAATTCTATTTCTTTAAAAGAAGGAGAGGAAGCATTCATCCAACAGGCAAAAACGATTTTGCGTTATGGCGCAGCCGTTATAGTAATGGCTTTTGATGAAGTGGGTCAGGCAGATTCATTACAACGCAGAATTGAAATTTGTGAAAGAGCTTATCGCATTTTAGTAGACAAGGTAAATTTCCCTCCGCAAGATATCATCTTCGATCCGAATATTTTTCCTGTTGCTACAGGAATGGAAGAACATCGTCGTAATGCCCTCGACTTCTTTGAATCTACTGCATGGATAAAAAAGAATTTACCTTACGCAAAGGTGAGTGGAGGTGTTAGTAATGTTTCGTTTTCTTTTAGAGGGAATGATCATGTTCGTGAAGCAATTCATGCCGCGTTCTTATTTCATGCTATCAAGAACGGTATGGATATGGGTATTGTAAATCCTGCTCAGTTGCAGGTTTATGATGATATCGATAAAGTACTTTTACAACGAGTAGAAGATGTATTGTTTGATAGAACAGATGATGCAACTGAAAACTTAATAAATTATGCAGAACAGATAAAAGGGGCTGGTAAAAAGGTAGAACGTGAAGTACTTTGGAGAAATGAAAGTTTAGAAGAGCGAATTAAATATTCACTAGTAAAAGGAGTTGTTGATTATATTGATACGGATATGGAAGAAGCTCGTCTGCAATATGATAAAGCCTTGCATATTATTGAAGGTCCTTTGATGGATGGAATGAATGTAGTTGGTGATTTGTTTGGAGAGGGGAAAATGTTTTTGCCGCAGGTGGTAAAGAGTGCACGTGTAATGAAAAAGGCGGTGGCTTTTTTGTTGCCTTATCTCGAAGCTGAAAAAACGAGTGCAAGCTCTAAAGCAGGAAAGATATTGATGGCTACTGTGAAAGGTGATGTACATGATATCGGAAAAAATATTGTAGGTGTAGTAATGGCTTGTAATAATTACGATGTGGTTGATATTGGTGTGATGGTGCCATGCGATAAAATATTAGCTGCAGCAGTAGAGCATAATGTAGATGCAATTGGATTAAGCGGATTAATTACTCCTTCCCTCGACGAGATGGTTCATGTTGCAAAAGAGATGGAACGTACAGGAATGAAAATTCCTTTAATGATTGGCGGCGCTACAACTTCGAGGGTTCATACTGCAGTTAAAATTGCACCGTATTACAGCGGACCAGTTGTGCATGTAAATGATGCTTCGCGAAGTGTTCCTGTTTTAGGTTCGTTATTATCTAATGAACATAAGGAACAATTTATGAAAGGGATTATAGATGATTATGCACGTATTCGAACACAACATGAAAACGCAAATAATCAAAACAAGTTTATTGCATTAGAAGAGGCACAAAAGAATAAAGTAAAAATTGATTGGGCAACGCAAACAGTTGTATCTCCGAAGAATTTGGGTGTTGAAGTTTTAGAAAATTATCCGTTAGATAAATTAGTTCCATATATCGATTGGACACCTTTCTTCCACAGTTGGGAGATGAAAGGGTCGTATCCGAAAATTTTGGATGATAAAGAAAAAGGTGTTGAAGCGAAAAAGTTGTTTGATGATGCGCAAGCAATGCTTGATAAAATCATCAATGAAAAATGGCTTCAGGCAAATGCAGTAATAGGATTGTTTCCTGCCAATGCTATTGGAGATGATATCGAAGTCTATACCGATGAAAACAGAACGGAATTACTAACTAAGTTTCATACATTACGTCAGCAAACATTAAAGCCCGAAGGTCATCCGAATATTGCATTAAGCGATTATGTTGCTCCGAAAGCTTCTGGTGTTAATGATTATGTAGGTGCATTTGCGCTTACTGCAGGACAAGGAATTGATAACAAAGTAGAGGAGTTTGAAAAAAATCATGATGACTACAGCGCAATTATGTTGAAAGCATTGGCTGATCGTTTAGCAGAGGCCTTTGCAGAACATTTACATGAGCGTGTGCGAAAAGAATTTTGGGGTTATGCAAACGATGAAAATTTTTCAAATCAGGAATTGATACAAGAAAATTACAACGGTATCCGACCAGCACCAGGTTATCCTGCTCAGCCAGATCATACAGAAAAAAATCAGTTGTTCGAATTATTAAAAGCAACGAATGCAACTGGTATTACATTAACCGAAAGTTTAGCGATGTTGCCAACGGCAAGTGTTTGCGGATTATACATTGGAAACGAACATGCTCAGTACTTTGGATTAGGGAAAATCAATAAGGAGCAAGTGGAGGATTATGCCAAACGAAAAGGTATGGAGGCAGAGGTGGTTGCGAAATGGCTGGCCCCTGTATTGTAATTGAAAAATGGGGTTAAATAAAAAAGGTTCGGAATTTCCGAACCTTTTTTATTTAAATTCTCTGAGAATTACATAGTAGCTGTAGCAGCAGTTTCAGTAGAAGCTGTGTCAGTTGACTCTGTAGCTGGCATTTCAGCTGGCATTTCTTCAGTAGCAGTTACTTCTTCAGTAGCAGTTACTTCTTCAGTTTTTGCTCCACCGCAAGATGATAATGCAACAACGAAAGTTGCAACAGCAAAGAATGTGAATAATTTTT
>CAMBYJ010000007.1 GCA_945872015.1 Chitinophaga pinensis
AAAAATTTGTGGCGACGTACTGCTTAAGATACAGTCGTCCCATTTTTGAATATTGATCTCCTCTCGCTTTAAATACCGAATCATTATAAGTTTTTTCTTTCTTTCTGAAATGTAGTAAAATGATGTTTGCTTTTATTGTCTTCAATAAATCGATCGAGCGCTTTAAGTCCGAAGCGAGTAAGCGATTTTGGATGACCGATAATTACTAATTCGTTTTTTTCGTTGTATTGTTTTAATGCTTTATTTAATAAGGCAGCATTATAGCCATCAACAGAAACTGTGTTTTGTGTATACTGCGTAAGTAGCTTCTTGCGCATGCCCGGTGCTGCTATTGGAACACCATCGCCTAATGGTTTATGTTCATAAGGATTAATTCTTCCGATTAAAAATAATTTCCAATAAAAAAGCGGACTGTTTTTAATTGAGCCAATCGGAATTTCTTTAAACGGACCTTCTTCTGGTTTGCAAGGATCATCATTAAAATGCCAGCTGCTTAAATCAGGTGCATTAGTAAAATCGTAACTGTATTGTTGTGAAGAATATTTACCTTTTCTGAATACACTGGAATCGACTGTAATATTATTCTTGATAAATGCCTCTTTAAATTTATCGAAGGGTTGTATACACCATCCTCCAGCGCGATATGCAAATATAGAATCGACTGCAGTTAACGTTTCAAGTTTTTGTTTGTAGGTTCTAACTAATCGTTCAATATTTCGATTGTCAAAATCAGCTAGCTTATATCGATCAGCAACAATATGCCATTTACCATCATGATAGTAACTATCTTCCCAATGCGGGTGAATGTGCAACTGAATATCGTGTCCCTCTTTATATAATTGTTTGATCTGATTAGTGACAGATTGATAATCTTCTTCTAACTCTGGAAAGCTTAGCTTAAATTCTTCAAGTTTGATAATATATCCGACATCAACAAATTGAACAAGTTTAATCCCATGCTTATCGGCTACTTCTTTGAGTAGCTCTGTAGGATGTAATATACAATTCCTCGCCGTTCCGGTTCTTTCACCGAAATACAATTCATAGTCGAATGTTAAATAAATATTCATGAATTAATCAGCTCATTATTGGTTCCATATGGAGTATACATCGTTACTCCGTACCTGTTATAATAATCAATCATCACTTCAAGCATTCTGTTGGCATCAATCAACATGCATTTTGCTTCACCAATAACAGCATTATTTAAAACTTTTTCTTTTTCAAATAGTGGTTTTAAGGCGTCGCAATTTCTTTTTGCCGACCAAATAGGATTGTGGACTTTTGTTTCCATTGTATGAACGATTCCGCTATGATCAATCATTCTTACATTGAAAATTTTATCATCGTAAACTGGATATTTAAAAATAACAGCGTCCTCAAGTGTATGTAAGTTCGTACATGCACCATTTAAGGTAGTTCCCAACATTAATATTTTTCCATTCTTGCTGCATAGTTTTCTGAAAGGAGAGTACTCGTTGTATGGAGTAA
Organism: Chitinophaga pinensis; assembly: GCA_945872015.1. GTDB lineage: Bacteria > Bacteroidota > Bacteroidia > AKYH767-A > OLB10 > CAINEC01. The sequence goes on from CAMBYJ010000007.1 coordinate 1,492, forward strand.
CATTTCCGAAGTGTGAGTTTGTAAAGTAATCCGCTTCTCTCCCGTAAGCACAAATAGAATCCGTTGGGTGAAAACTTCTTTTTACACCGTGCATTTTTCTAAAGGTTTCTGAAGCAATACCCATCTGTGAAGGAGTGTTTTTTAGATCAAACACCGATTGTTCTAAAAGGTAATCTTTGTTTCTTCCTTTCGCTGGAAATGATGGCATTAACAAAGTGCCGTTTGGACCAATGGTTTCTAGTAAAGCATCAATTAGGGTTAATGCACCACCGTTAATATATCCTATTTTGCTTAGTGCACAATGAACTAGAAGATGGTCGCCACTTACAACGCCACAATTTTTTATTTGAATAATCAGGTCTTCTTTTGTTAGAACGTTCTGATTGTTTTTTTGAGTAGCGAGTTTCCTGTTTCGAAAAAACTTTTTAATTCGTTTCAATAATTCTAGTATTGGTTCAGGAAGTAGGCGTAGTATAGCATCTATCATAATTCTACTTTCAATTATTTAATTGATGCATATTCAACAATTTCTTCATACACCTTGCGCCATCCTTCCCATTCATCTTTATCATTAACAGTATGGTTGTGCCAAAGCGTTACAAAAGTTCCGTTCACACTTCTTACTTCATCAATCATTTTTTTTGCCCTGATAACAGATTCTTCAGGTGATAATCCCAAATAATCTTTCAAGGTTCCATCCATAATCATAAACGGAACGATGCGAAGTTGTGTTGGCGTGTCAAGGTCTAAATCATAAAAGTAAAAAGGAGAACATATACTTGCTCTAAATCCTATTTCAGAAGCGTATCCTAGAGAGTAATCTTCCTCTACATCCAAATCTAAAAGTATTCGATACGTGTCGGGAAATGTCACTTTCAAAAAGTGCTGTCTACTTTTAGTAATTTCTCTCTTTACAACTTTTGTTAGACGTTTGATTTCTTTTTGAACTTGATTTTTGTTTCCGTTACTAGCATAAGATGGATGTATTCCAACTTCTGCATTGTCTGCAATAGATTTAATCAGCGACTGAAATTTTAAACTTCCTTCAACAGAAATGTTTTTATCGAATTCTCCATAATTGCCTAGCAAGAAAAAGTAGATTTGTTTAAAGTGGTATTTTTCTTTTAATTCAATCTGCCAGTCATATGTATCAAACGGATCTTTTTGAATTCCCGTTAATACTTTTAACCTTTCGATTATTTTTTCAAAATCTAATTTTAGCAATGCGGCTGCGAAGGCACCAAATTGTCTCGTGATTCCTTTTTCTTGATAGGCATAGGAGCTATCAATATCAAAGGTGGAAATGAATTTAAAATGCTTTTCTCTAAAATGTAATTCTGGATATTTGACTTTTAATTGATGCTTTAGTTCACTGCACCAAATATTCACCAGCGGTTTACTGAGAAATCCTTTTTGATAAGCAAGGCTTTGCTGCGGACTGAATCGTAAGTGTTCATCTTTTATATGTGGCAAATACTCTTCATAACGACTAACTAGATAAAATGAAGCTGCGAAAGGGTCAAAGGGAAAATCGTATTTAGGATGTGTCCCAAAAAACACAGGCATGTTTTTCCAGTCAAATACATTTAGTTCCTGATCTTCTATTCCTTTCTCGAAAAGAAGTCGAGATGCATAAATGAAAAACTCATCGCCAAAGGCGTGCTCGCAATAGGTGATTTTAGGAAGTGTACTCGAAAGATATTCACTTTTGTTATTTACTATTTTAAAGTTAACTCCAATAATATCGTTCAGCAGCAAATTCAAAATATATTGCAGGCGAGGTGTCGACTTATGGGAATAGACTAAAAGTTGAGTGTCTTTCATTATCACTAAATGATGTGCTAAAAATAGTGATTTCATTCACTGCATTTGCATCAGAATTTACAATTCTCCCTCATCAGCAAAACTATAATAACTGTTTCCTGCAATGATGATATGGTCGATAAGTTGAATGTCGAGTTGTTCAGCACCATACTTCAGTTTTTTTGTCAGGTCTTTATCTGCCTGACTTGGTTCGTTTGTGCCGCTGGGATGGTTGTGAACTGCAATAATGTTGGAGCACGTTACCTGCACTGCTTCTTTGAAAATAATTTTAGGGTCTACTACGGTTCCACTTGTGCCGCCCATACTTACTTTTTTCTTCGATATGATTTTGTTTGCTCTGTTAAGTAGAATAATCCAGAATTCTTCATAGGGTAGGTCGGCTAATAGTGGCTGCATTTGCAGGAAAGCATCATTGCTACTTCTTATTTTATATCCAGCTACTTCAAACTCTCTCCTGCGTCTGCCAAGTTCCAACGCTGCTAGTATCGAAATCGCTTTTACGGCACCAAGTCCTTTTACTTTGGATAGTTCTTGAATACTTAATCGGCTAAGGCTTGCGAGATTGTTGTCGTAGGAGGTTAGGAGTTCCTGTGCTATTTCAACGGCGTTCTTGTTTTTTGAGCCAGTGCGGATTAAAATAGCAATAAGCTCCGAAATTGATAAGGAGTTAAGTCCATTGCGCACAAGTTTTTCTCTGGGGCGGTCAATAGCTGACCAATCTTGTTGGGTAGGGTTGTTCATTGATTAAAAATTAAGGTGGGCGAATGAAAAATCAACCCGTTTCTATATAACACAAAAGCCCTCCGCATAGCGAAGGGCTTGATATCTTTAGTAACTCAAATCAAATTATAAGCTATTCAAATGCATTTGAATGCTTGACTTCAAGTTAGCAGCTTTGTTTTTATGAATCACATTTTTCTTAGCTAAGCGATCTAACATTGCAGATACTTCAGGTACTAATTTAGAAACCTCTGCTTTGTCTTTACTGCTACGTAATTCTTTTAAAAGGTTACGAGTAGTTTTAGCTTGATAACGATTACGCACACGCTTTGAATCGTTTGAACGGATTCTTTTTTCGGCTGACTTATGATTTGCCATTGCTCTTGTTTTTTAAGGTTGTGCAAGTTAAGAACTTGCACAACAATTTCCTATTATTTTTTGTAGTCCGTACGGGAATCGAACCCGTGTTTCCTCCGTGAAAGGGAGATGTCCTAGACCCCTAGACGAACGGACCATTAAAGAACTTTCCCTTTTAACGGGAGCGCAAAATTAGGCTTTTATTTTTATAAATCAAGACTTCTGCCTTTTTTTTTAAATTAAATATCTCGGCTACCATCAAATTGCTCCAAATAGTCGGCTATTCGTCTTAAGAAGCTGCCTCCCAAGGACCCATCAACTACACGGTGATCGTAACTTAGGGATAGGAACATCATATGTCTAATGGCGATAGCGTCTCCCGAAGGTGTTTCGATTACTGCTGGTTTTTTGCGGATGGCGCCTACAGCTAAAATAGCTACCTGAGGCTGGTTGATAATTGGTGTGCCCATTACATTTCCGAATGAGCCTACATTGGTAAGGGTAAACGTACCGCCCTGTATTTCATCTGGTTGAAGCTTATTTGCACGTGCACGATTCGCTAAATCATTTACAGATTTAGTCAATCCAAGTAAGTTTAATCGATCAGCATTTTTAATTACTGGAACTATCAAGTTACCTGTTGGAAGGGCTGCCGCCATTCCGATATTGATATTCTTTTTAATAATAATCTTAGTTCCGTCAACACTCACATTAATTAGAGGGTAATCTTTAATGGCTTTAACCACTGCTTCAATAAACACTGGGGTAAAGGTGATTTTCTCTCCTTCTCTTTTTTCAAACGGCTTTTTAATTTTATCTCTCCACATCACAAGATTTGTGACATCTGCTTCTACGTAAGAGGTAACATGAGGAGATGTTTGCTTACTCATTACCATATGATCCGCAATCAATTTGCGCATACGGTCCATTTCAACAATCTCTACATCGCCACTCATTGAAATTGCTGGAGATGAAGAAGCTGGCATTGAAGTAGGTGCTGTTGGCTGTGCTTGAACAGCGACAGGTGCAGGACTTGTTTTACCAGATTTCTTAGCATCAACAAAAGCTAAAATATCTTTTTTCGTTACTCTTCCCTCTGAGCCAGTACCTTGAATACTATCTAATTCAGGTTGTGAAATACCTTCTGTCTGCGCAATATTTTTAACTAAAGGCGAATAAAAACGATTAGCGTTAGAGCTAATTGAAGTAGTTGCGACAGGTGCAGGAGCACTTACAGGAGCTGGAGTTGCTACGGGTGCAGGTGCAGGTGCTGAAACCGGTGCAGGAGCACTTGCCGGAGCCGCTTTAACTTCACCACTTCCACCGCCAGTTTCAATAATAGCAATGGCCGTTCCTACCTGAACAACATCTCCTTCATTGAAAAGGCGTTTAACCAGCGTTCCCGCTGCAGTCGATGGTACTTCAGAATCTACCTTGTCTGTTGCAATTTCCAGTACGGATTCATCTGCTTGAATAGCATCGCCTTCATTCTTGAGCCAGCGTATGATAGTTGCCTCATGAACGCTTTCGCCCATCTTTGGCATTTTAAGTTCAACTGTCGCCATTTTTAAAATTCTTTGTTAAGGAGGTGCAAAAATAAGAAAAACCGACAAAGCACCGCATCAAATTAAATACTTATAGTGTCAAGCTATTATTCATCACATTGTAAAATAAAGCAAATATCTAAACGTTAGCCCTTTTGATATAAGAATTAAACCATGATAGTTAGCGATATTAGCAACTTGGAAACAAATAAAGGGGTCACGAAAGTTATTCTTGAATATGGGCAGCGGTTGAGAGATTTTATTCGTCGACGTGTTAATACTCAAGAAGATGCAGAAGATATTTTGCAGGATGTTTACATTGATCTGATGCAAACCATGAGGGTGAAACCGATTGAACAGATGTCGGCCTGGTTATACCGTGTTGCAAGAAACAAAATAATTGACCGTTACCGAAAACACAAACCCGTACTTTATAATGATATGAATGTCGCAAAGTCAGACGGGGATGAAGGTTATTATTTTATTGAAGAAATTTTAGGAGCTCAAAATGATCCTGGATTCATGAGTAAGGATAATAAACTTATTAAGGATGCTTTATTTAAAGCATTGGAAGAATTGCCAGCTGAACAGAGGGAAGTATTTATTCGACATGAGTTTGAGCAACAAGGTTTTCAGGAAATGGCGGATGAGTTAAACATCACATTAAACACTTTGTTATCACGTAAACATTACGCAATTAAATATCTTCGTAAGCAATTAAAGCCCTTATACGAAGAACTTTTTAAGCAAAACTAATTTTAAACAATCACGATGAATAAAGGCTACCACCTAAAGAGTTTGATAGTAGTATTGATTTACTTTTTTGTAGCTGGATTTTTACTGATGCTACTTTGGAATTGGTTGCTTCCCTCCATTATCGGGGTAAGAGTGATTAACTTTTTGGAGGCATGTGGATTAATTTTACTGACGAACTTTTTATTTAATAAAACTTTTTTGCGTAAGATGATTTTGAGAAAGAAATGTGATGATGCAAGATGGACGTTGTTGTGTGATGATAATAAAGAAAAGTTAAATGAGCTATGGGAAAAGCGTTGCCAGGAACTGGAAAAAGCTAAAAACAAGTAATAAAAAAAGACCTCCTGAGAGGTCTTTTTATTTCAAATTTATTTCGCGTCTTTAGCAGGATCTTTCTTTTGTTCTTTAATATCTGCTTTAATCTCTTTTCGCTCGTTTTGTGCTTCTTTAAATTGCTTCATCTGCTCTGGTGTGAAGATGTTGCTAAGTGATTTTTCGTAAGATTCTCTTTGTTTGCGCATCTGTTCTTTAATGACCTCCATTTCTTTTTCCTGATCGACAAATAAAACTTCAAGTTCTTTTACTTGTTTATCATTTAAGTTTAATTTTTGCTTTAACATCGCTGCGCGTTTAGTTGCTCTTTCCTCAGGAGTGATTTCTTTTCTTTTCGCTTCTTGTGCTGATGCCGTGGTAATTGCTGTTACAAAGAACAAGCAAAATACTAAAAGTTGTTTTTTCATTGCTATTGTTTTTAAAGGTGAATTAATTTAGTTGATTTCTGATTTAATAACTTGTGTTTATTCTTTTACTTTTTTAATTAGATATAATCCGTCTCTTATTGGTAATAATATCTTTTCTGTTCTGCTATCAGCGCTTACTTTTTCATTGAAAGCTACAATGTGCTTCGTATCACGATCCCAGTCTTTTTCTTCTTTGATTACATTTCCACTCCATAATACATTGTCCGCTAAGATGTATCCTCCAACACGCAACTTGTCAAAGATAATATCATAGTATCTAGAGTAAGCTTCTTTATTTGCATCAATAAAAATCAAATCGAATTTTTCATTCAAGGTTGGAATTATCTTTTCAGCATCACCACTAAGAACTTCACACGATGCTAAAACATTCGATTTCGATAAATATTGTTCTACCATTTCTTTTAACTCGTCATTAACATCAATGGTAATGAGTTTTCCATTCGGTTTTAGTCCTCTTGCAAGACAAATAGCAGAGTATCCTGTATAAGTACCAATCTCTAAAATGCGTTCAGGTTGGAGCATGGAACTAATAAAAGTTAAAAACTGTCCCTGCAAATGCCCCGAAAGCATTCTTGGCGACAATATTTTTGCGTGCGTTTCACGGTTAAGTGATTTCAGCACATCATCTTCAGTAGTAGAATGCGATTCGCAGTAAGCTAATAACTCCTCACCGATAAATTCCATTTTTAAATTCTTTTGAATAATTATGTCTCTAAAATAGGCAGTTAAAGTTTTTATTCATCCTGGTTTTTGAATAATCTATTAACATCATACTTAATTAGCTAATTATAAACTGATAAAATATTCTCTAATATGAGGGCAGTTACCTCTTTGGTTCTTATTTTCGTAACATATCTATTGGTTTATGAATGTTATTCTTTTTGATGATCAGTTTGCAGGTGATTTATTGCCTTTTACATTTACCCGACCTACATCCGAATTGCGAGTGGGAATTTTAACAATACGTGAAAAGTGGGAATGTTTTTTTACAAAGGAGAATACTTCGTTTAGCTATCTTACTAAAGAATATCTTCTAGATAAATTTCCTTGTCATTCATCGCATGATAGTTATTATGTAAATGGAGCTTTACTTCCTTCTTCAGAATTAATAAATGCTATTACGAATCTTGAAATAGGAAAAGGCTTATTAGTTGGCGATAAAATCATTGCTGTTCGTTCAGATGATTTCAATATCAATGATTATTCATCAATTGAGTTTGATACATATCATGGACATACAGATTTTATCAATTTCCCTTGGGAAATCTTTTCTAAAAATGACCAGGAAATTAAAGCTGATTTTAAACTTGTAACTTCAAATAGAAAAGGACATATTCCTTCGTCAACTAATCAGTTGATTGGAGCCGAAAACATTTTTATTGAAGAAGGAGCTAAAGTAGAATGCTCAATTATTAATGCTAGTACAGGTTCTGTTTATATTGGTAAAAATGCAGAGGTAATGGAAGGTTGTATTATCCGAGGACCATTTGCATTAAACGAAAGCGCAGTACTTAAAATGGGTGCTAAAATTTATGGGGCTACTACCATCGGACCTGGATGTAAGGTAGGAGGAGAAGTTAGTAATTCTGTTTTTCTTGCTAATTCAAATAAGGCACACGACGGATTTTTAGGTAATAGTGTAATAGGTGAGTGGTGTAACCTTGGAGCAGATACGAATACATCTAATCTGAAAAATAATTATTCGAATGTAAAAGTGTGGAGTTATAATCAGCGTAAAATGATAGACACAGGTTTGCTGTTTTGCGGACTGATGATGGGTGATCATTCGAAGTGTGGAATTAATACAATGTTTAATACTGGGACAGTAGTGGGTGTCTCTGCAAATATTTTCGGCGCTGGATTTCCAGAAAAGTTTATTCCTTCATTTACATGGGGAGGTACTGTCGATTCTGAAAAGTTTTTACTCGATAAAGCAATTGCTCTTGCTGCCACTGTTATGAAAAGAAGAGGAATCGCTATGTCTGCTGCTGATGAAAAAATTCTATCAGAAGTTTTTTTGAATGAGTTGAATCCAATTTCAGAGTAAAATTCAATGGCATATCAATTGCCTAAGGCTCGCGTCCTAATAAAACCGCGCATTCAATCACTAATTAATGTCAATTTGTCACAAATAGTTTATGCATTCAGAAAATAATTTTAATAGTATGCCTATGTCTGCCATAGGAATTAACGATGATGAGCCGGAATTGATTCCGTTACTCACGAATGAAGACGAGGAGCAGATGAATAATGAAAAGGTCCCTGAGACACTTTCATTGTTGCCATTACGTAATACAGTTTTGTTTCCTGGAGTAGTTATCCCAATTACCGTTGGAAGAGATAAATCCATCAAGCTTATAAAAGATGCTTATGCTTCAGATAGAATTATCGGAGTAGTAGCACAGAAAGATGTGAGTGTGGAGGACCCTAAACTGGATGATTTAAAATCAATCGGAACTGTTGCACAAATTTTAAGAATGTTGCGAATGCCTGATGGTAATACAACAGTTATTATTCAAGGCAAGCGTCGTTTTAGAGTTAAAGAGTTAGTGCAAGATGATCCTTATTTAAAAGCTGTAGTTGAGCCTTTTTCTGATTCTACTAAAGTGGAGAAAGATCAGGAGTTCAGTGCTATCGTTGATTCTTTAAAAGACATCTCGATGCAAATTATTCAGCAGTCTCCAAACATTCCAACAGAAGCATCATTCGCTTTACGCAATATTGAAAGTCCTTCTTTCTTAATCAACTTTATTTCATCCAACATGAATGCGGATGTAGATAAAAAGCAAAGTCTTCTTGAAATGAACGACTTGAAAGAAAGAGCAACACGTGTATTGGAGCATCTTACAAAAGAGCTTCAAATGCTGGAATTAAAAAATCAAATTCAGAGTAAGGTAAAAACCGATTTAGATAAGCAGCAGCGTGAGTACTTCTTGAATCAGCAATTAAAAACAATTCAGGAAGAATTAGGTGGTAACACACCTGATAAGGAAATGGAAGAAATGCGTGAACGCGCCAAGAGTAAGAAGTGGGGGAAATCAGTGCAAGAAGTTTTTGATAAGGAGATGGATCGTTTAGGAAGGATTAATCCTGCAGCAGCAGAATATTCTGTAACGATGAATTACCTTGATTTACTGTTGGAACTTCCGTGGGATGATATGACGGAAGATAATTACGACTTGAAGCGTGCGCAGAAAATTTTAAATAAAGATCATTTCGGTTTAGAAAAAGTAAAGACGCGTATTCTCGAATATCTAGCAGTAATCAAACTGAAGAAAGATATGAAGTCGCCGATTATGTGTTTAGTAGGACCTCCAGGAGTTGGTAAAACTTCCCTCGGACGTTCTATAGCGGAGGCGCTTGGCCGTAAGTATGTACGTATGTCGCTAGGTGGATTACGTGATGAAGCAGAAATTCGTGGACATCGTAAAACATACATTGGTGCAATGCCAGGTCGTATTATTCAGAATATTAAAAAATCAAAGTCATCAAATCCTGTTTTTATTTTAGATGAGATTGATAAGTTAACCAACGATTTTCATGGTGATCCTTCTTCTGCATTGTTAGAGGTGTTAGATCCAGAGCAGAACACTGCTTTTTATGATAATTATGTGGAGTTAGAGTACGATTTATCGAAGGTGTTGTTTATTGCAACTGCGAATTCATTAAGTAGTATTCAACCAGCATTGCGTGATCGTTTAGAAATTATCGATATTACAGGTTATACGCTCGAAGAGAAAACGCATATTGCTATTAATCACTTAGTGAAAAAGCAATTGGAAGCTCACGGATTAAAAGATGGTCAGCTTGCTTTTTCTCCATCTGTATTAAAAATGATTATTGAGCAATATACGTGGGAGAGTGGTGTTCGTACCTTAGAAAAATGTATTGCAAGTGTAGTTCGTTCGGTTGCTAAACTTGTGGCAATGGAAGAAAAGGCGCCATCAAAAGTTACAGAAGATGTAGTTATAAAAGCACTTGGAGCTCCGCGATTCTTGCCTGATCGATTAATATCGAATGATGTGGCTGGCGTAGTAACAGGTCTTGCATGGAATGCTAACGGTGGTAGTATTTTGTTTATTGAAAGTAGTAAGAGCAAAGGAACAGGAAAGCTAACCTTAACAGGTAATTTGGGTGATGTAATGAAAGAGTCTGCTGTGATTGCAATGGCTTATTTAAAAGCACATGCAGAAGAGTTGAATCTGGAAGCTGCCGAATTTGATAAATGGGATGTGCATATTCACGTTCCTGAAGGTGCAACTCCAAAGGATGGTCCTTCTGCTGGTATTACGATGCTGACTTCATTGGCTTCATTGTTTTCGCAACGCAAAGTGAAAGCAAAACTAGCAATGACAGGTGAGATTACACTAAGAGGGAAAGTCCTACCTGTAGGAGGTATCAAAGAAAAGATTTTAGCCGCTAAGCGCGCGGGTATTAAAGAGATAATCCTAAGTGCAGACAATCAAAAAGACATTCAGGAAATCAAAGAAGATTACACAAAAGATTTGAAATTTCACTATGTAAATTCGATGACCGAAGTACTCGATTTAGCTTTGTTGTCTCAGAAAGTGAAGCCTTCAAAAAGCACTAAAAAATAATGTGAAGTCCTGATGTAAAAGTCAGGACTTTTACTTTTTATCACAAGCGCCGCAAGTATCGCCCTTCGATCGCTTTCTCAATTGAAGAATAAGAAAGATGGAGGCTGCAATTACAATCGCAAATACGATAATGTCTTGAATGTTCATAGCTAGGTGCAAATTTCGTAAAACTTATTGTTTTTCACCTATCAAAAAACAATACTTTTGCAAAAGAATTTACAGCTATGATAACTGCAGAGACTCCATTAGTATTCGATAGAACTAATCTTACCGATGAACAACTCATCGATTTGTATAAGGCACTTTTAAAGCCACGCATGATTGAAGAGAAAATGTTGGTGCTTTTACGTCAGAGTAAATTGGCAAAATGGTTTAGTGGTATCGGACAAGAAGCGATTTCTGTTGGTACAGCAATGGCGCTCGATAAGCAAGAGTATATTTTGCCAATGCATCGTAATCTCGGAATATTTACGGTTCGTGGTATTCCGTTAAATCGTTTGTTCTCTCAGTTTACTGGAAAGCCTTCAGGATTTACAAAGGGAAGAGATCGTTCGTTTCACATGGGTACGCAAGAGTATAAAATTGTGGGAATGATTTCACATTTGGGTCCGCAGTTGGGTGTTGCCGATGGAGTTGCCTTGGCTAATTTACTTCGTGGAGATAAGAAAGTAACAGCAGTGTTTACTGGTGATGGTGCAACAAGCGAAGGCGATTTTCATGAGAGCATTAACGTTGCTGCAGTATGGAACCTGCCTGTAATTTTTATTATTGAGAATAACGGTTACGGATTATCTACTCCGAGTAGTGAACAGTTCCGTTGCAAGCAGTTTATTGATAAAGCTATTGGTTACGGAATAGAAGGTGTGCAGGTAGATGGAAATAATATTTTGGAAGTTTATAAAACGGTTTCTGAATTAGCAGCATCTATGCGTGAAAATCCACGTCCTGTTTTGTTGGAGTGCATGACCTTTCGTATGCGTGGACATGAAGAGGCTTCGGGAACTAAGTATGTGCCCCAGGAGTTGTTTGATGTGTGGGGAAGAAAAGACCCGATTAAGAATTACGAAAGTTATTTGTTAGAGGAGAAAATAATAGATGCTGATTTTGTAGAGATGGTAAGAGCGGGCATCAAAGAAGAAATTGAAGAAGGATTAGAAATTAGTTTTTCAGAACCAGATGTAAACGTTGACACTACAACTGAATTGGCAGATATGTTTGCGCCAGCAACAAATTCGGTAATCCCTGCCGTTAGTAATAATAAATCTGATAAACGTTTTTTAGATGCTATTACTGATGCTATGCGTCAGGCAATGCAACGTCATACGAATCTCGTGATTATGGGACAAGATGTGGCGGAGTATGGTGGTGCGTTTAAGGCTACTGCAGGATTTGTGGAGGAGTTTGGAAAAGGAAGAGTTCGTAATACACCACTTTGTGAATCGGCTATTGTAGGTACAGGACTTGGACTTTCCATCAACGGATATAAATCGATTGTAGAAATGCAATTTGCCGATTTCGTTACATGCGGATTTAATCAGATTGTAAATAACCTTGCGAAGACTCATTATCGTTGGGGACAAAATGCAGATGTAGTTGTGCGTATGCCAACAGGAGCAAGTGTAGCTGCTGGTCCGTTTCACTCACAATCAACGGAAGCGTGGTTCTTTCATGTTCCGGGATTAAAAATTGTTTATCCTGCATTTCCTTCGGATGCTAAAGGTTTGTTAGCTGCATCGATTGAAGATCCGAATCCTGTAATGTATTTCGAGCATAAAGCACTTTATAGAAGTATCAATGAAGATGTGTATGATGATTATTACACTATCGAAATTGGGAAAGCGAAGACAGTGAGAGAGGGGAATGATTTATCGATTATTACTTACGGATTAGGAGTACATTGGGCTATTGAAGCATTGCAGTTACATCCTGAAATTGATGCAGAAATAATTGACTTGCGTACCCTATTGCCATGGGACGAAGAAGCAGTTCTTAATTCAGTAAAGAAGACAGGAAAGGTGATTGTGATGCATGAAGATACACAGACAGGTGGAATAGGTGGAGAGATAACGGCACGCATAGCCGAAAAGTGTTTCCCTTACTTAGATGCTCCTCCCGTACGTATTGGTGCTTTGGATACTCCTGTTCCAATGTCGGCAGCATTAGAGAAAAACTTTTTACCAAAAGAACGTTTTATTCAGTTGCTTTGCGAATTGAATGCTTATTGATAGGATTGCAAAATTGATTTAAGTTTTTGTAATTCCTTTTTGTTTTGGTTCGAATAGATTCCTGTAAGCAGTGTGTTTTTTTCTTTTTCTGTAAGATGCCAGTTTAACGAAACACGCTCTTTTGTTTCAGGCATTTGAATTAAGATGTATTCAAATGATAAATCTTTTGTCATGCTCACATTGCGAATCAGCTTGTCAGAAATATAATCCTGAACCACTAAAAAGTTGTCCGATAAATTTTTGATTGGCGAACTTGTTTTTTCGAAGAACGATTTAGCTGAATTATTTTCGACGTCTAATTTCTTAGGAGTATCTCTTATCTGAAGTAAAACAACACCACTTGTGTTTTCCTGAATCCATTCTTTAAAGCTGAAAATAAATTGCGTAGCGTTTTGTGTTCCGTAATTATCATGCAATCCTGCGTCTAATACTTCTAAAGCTGGAGAACATGGTAATGTTGTGGCAGGTGTAATATAGGGGAATGCAGCATTCATTCGCAAAGCAGAGCTCATTCTTAAATTATAAGCATTTTTATTTTTAAAATATCGCGTAAATTCAATGCCGTTAGGAAGCTGTTTTAATTCTGGATGGATAAGTGGTGATGCGTTTAATAAATAGCTGACAGGTTGTGCGGATATATGTAATGCCCCGCCAGAATTGAGAATGGTTGGAGATACAACGAGCATAGGAATGGATGCGTTTTTTTCTGCATTGATATAATCACTAATTGGATGCGATAGTAATTGTTGTGTGTTTTCATTGAACTGTTTTTCCCATGCATAAGCTCTGTCTTTTGCATAGGATGTACCATCGATTTTAACTTGAGTAGGATTTAGAAAAAGATCGGCAACTACACCATTAAAGATAGTCGTGTTTAGCATGTCGCTACCTAATGATTTTATCAATTTTTCTTCCCCTGAAAAGTTATCTTTCATTAATTGCTCTTTCTTTTTCCAATATAATTCTCGGTAATAACTTTCGCTAAGCATTCCTCCTGATGAACCAAAGATGATAGCCGTTTGTGGCATCAGATTTCCGTTGAGTGTACTATCGATAACCTGTAAACTTTTAAAAGTAAAAAGCATCGAACGTAATCCACCACCACTTGCTTCCAGAATTACTAGTTTCGGTTTGTCGACACCTTTTGCTTTCCAATATTTTTTCCAGTTAGCTAAAATTGCTTCTGTGTTATTGATGTCCTCTGTTGCTATTTGCTGATTGTATTGTTCATGCAATTGTTCTTCCGAATAAATTACATCACTCTTGCTATTATCTATTCCATAGGCAAGTGTTTTTGGTGAGAAGTATTCAAACGTCGATAAAAAATTTATCAAGACTACAACCGCAATCATTGCAAAGGTGCCCCACGACTTCAGCCAATAGCGAATAACACCTGCAAACATCAATAGAATGGTAAAGAGTAAAACAACCGATGCACCTGCAGGTATTTTTAACAACGGACTATCACCAAAAAATCCAAGTGATAAAAAAAGGATAATTAAAACAACTTCAAAAACTGCGGCATTCACATGATTTTGTCGGAAAACTTTTTGCAACATGTAAGGCTGATAGTGTCCTGTTTCCCGAACCAGTTTCACTTTATAAAAAGTAGTAAGATAGGTCTCAACGCGCCATGTATCTTTTCTATATTTATCAAGTTTGGAATAATCGCGCATTGGTAACAAATCATCTTTGTCGGCATGTTTAATTCCAAACATTTTATTGATGTCTTGATTAGTCGATTGAAAATATCGAAGCGATAAAAATAAAATTGTAGCAATACCTGATAACAATCCAATAATATCGATTGTGATTTCACTGATTGTTTTTAACTGACTTTCTAATTGGAATTGGCAAATACGAATGCAATAAAGCAGAATGAAAGACAATGGAATAATAAAGTTGTTGAGAAAAAACTTCAAGAATGTTCTTGATAGCGTTGCGAGAAAGGGAAACCGAAAACTATTTAGTAAGAATCCCGCAATGTTGAACGCAACAATAAACATCCCTGTCATCAATCCAACAATAAAGAAAGAAGTAAATCCAACAGAGCCTAAATATTCAGGATTTAAAAACAAAAATTGCAAGCCGTATTTAGTACCAACTTGTTCAGTTAGTATTCCGAAGAGCAGCACCCAGAAAAATAAAAAGGACTTATTTTTCTTTACATACATCACCATTAACTGAATAGGGAATGAATAAACAAACCTTCTCAGAAATAATGGAGTTATGCTTTTGTGCAACATCGAATTAAAAATAGTTATTCGAAGCTAAAGAAAAAATCAATGAATGAAATTTAAATAAAGCCAGATAAATGGAATTGCAAAAAGTAAACTATCGAAACGATCTAATATTCCTCCGTGACCTGGAATAATATTCCCTGAATCTTTGAGTTGATACGTTCTTTTCAAAAGACTTTCAACTAAGTCGCCAAGCGTTCCAGTAATCACAATGATGAATGCAATAATCATCCATTCGCTACCAGATAAACTATGGAAATACATCGAGGTAATATATCCAGCTATTAGCGTTAATATTCCGCCACCAATAAATCCTTCCCACGATTTCTTCGGAGATATTCTTTCAAACAATCTTCTTTTACCCATAGTCATTCCTACAAGGTAAGCAAAGGTGTCGCTGCTCCATTGCAAAATAAAATACCCTAATATAATTTCAGGATTGTAATTTGATTTAATGGTAGCAATAAAGTTTAGCAGTGCAAATGGCATTATCGCATAAAAAATTCCGAAACAGGTTAGCGCTATATTGATGATAGGTTGTTGTTTGTTGCGATATAGTTCGGCAATGGGAATAATTAATAAAAACGCAGCAATAATTGTTATGTATTTGTAAGGCACTATGCCAAATGCAACGGCAGATAAGATAACGTACGTTGAAATTCCAACGATACGACCTGCAACTAAATTAGGCTCCGCGTTTTCGGTTTTTACAATTTTATAAAATTCTTCTAGTGCGCCTATAGCAATTAATAAAAACAAGATGCGAAAGGTGATAGCATCATATAGAATAGCACCAATTAATACGGAGATGAAAATTATTCCAAATAAGGTTCGTTGCCAGAAGTTACTCATGCTATTTCATGCTCTTTTAAAAGGTTAATAGCTGCTTTTACATTTTCTTCCGGCACATAAATTTCAATTTCTCCAAATATGTAACTTGAATCTTTTTTGTCGATAGTTGAACAAGGAATATTAGCCTCTTCGAAAATCGATTTGATGATTTCAGGTTGTTGGATTTGATTGGTAGAGTAAATTTTTACCCAATTAATATTATTCATGATTTCTATCGTCAATTAAGAACACATAAAGCTGTTTTGGTCCATGTGCACCTGTTACTGTTACACCACCTATATCG
Source organism: Chitinophaga pinensis (assembly GCA_945872015.1). GTDB lineage: Bacteria > Bacteroidota > Bacteroidia > AKYH767-A > OLB10 > CAINEC01. The sequence goes on from CAMBYJ010000007.1 coordinate 17,652, forward strand.
GCTGTTTTGCTAGGACCCGTAACAAGACTAATTGCTGAAGGCATCTTGCCTTGCTTCTTAAAATGAGCGAACATGGTTTTCATATCAGGTACTAACTGCGACGCCTTTACTAAAACAATATGTACGGGTGCATAAGCAGGTACTGTGCGTGTTTGTTGTCGCGATGATAAAACAATTGTCCCACTTCTAATGATAGCGCACTCACAGCCTGATATGGCCACATTCATTTCGGCAATATCTTCTACTAAGCAAGAGTGAGGTAGTTCACATTCGTAAAGTAAATTCGACAAACCCTCTTCAATGCAAACAATGTTTTTCCAAAGGTGCTGCATTCCAAGGTCAACTAAGCCAGATGCAAATTCAAGTTCGTTTTCTACAAGAAAAAATTTTCCACCTGCAGCGGTTAACTGATTTCCAAATTCAACAACAGGATCTTCTGTGCTTTCAGCGAATACACTAGTTTCAATTTCCAACTGCGGAAAAGGATTCGGCGACTTCGATAAAAGTGAAGCGCGAATTTTTTTTAATACCTTTTCTTTTGTTGTACTATCTTCCATTTCTGCAATTAAGCAATTGGATTGTTGTTTTCTGAAGATGCAGTGTTTTCAGCTTCAACAGGAGCAGGTGTAGGAGTTGTATTTGCAGGAGTATTTTCTTCTTCCTTGTCCCACTTTCTCTTGCCAAAAATAATTTCTAAATCTTCACGGAAGATTACTTCTTTTTCTAACAATGTTTCAGCAAGTTTATCCAATGCAGGACGATTCTCCGTTAAAAGTTTAATCGTTTTAACATATGCCTCGTCAATCATTTTTTTTACCTCGTTATCGATTAACTCTGCTGTTTTCTCGCTGTAAGGCTTAGTCATTGAGTAATCGTTATTGCCTTGTGAATCGTAATAAGAAATATTTCCAAGTTTATCATTTAATCCGAAGATAGAAACCGATGCATATGCCTGCTTCGTAATTTTTTCTAAATCGCTTAAAGCACCTGTAGATATTTTTCCGAATGCTACTTGCTCTGCTGCACGTCCACCTAAGGCTGCACACATTTCATCTAATATTTGTTCCGTAGTTGTTAACTGACGTTCTTCTGGTAAATACCATGCAGCTCCCAATGAATTACCTCTAGGTACAATTGTTACTTTTACCAATGGTGCTGTATGTTGTAATAACCAACTCACTGCAGCATGTCCTGATTCGTGATAAGCAATAACTTTTTTCTCTTCTGCTGAAATAATTTTATTTTTCTTTTCTAATCCACCAACAATTCTGTCAACAGCATCTAAGAAATCTTGACGACCAATTGCTGTTTTATTTCTTCTTGCTGCAATTAATGCTGCTTCATTACAAAGATTCGCAATATCAGCACCTGAGAATCCAGGAGTTTGTTTCGCAAGGAAATCTAAATCTAAACCTTGCTCTAACTTCAATGGTTTAGAGTGCACTTTAAATATTTCTTTTCTTCCGTTTAAGTCAGGAAGCTCTACATATATCTGACGATCGAAACGACCTGGACGAAGTAAAGCACGATCTAAAATATCTGCACGGTTAGTAGCAGCAAGAATAATCACACCTGAGTTACTTCCGAATCCATCCATCTCAGTCAGTAATTGATTTAACGTCGACTCACGCTCATCGTTTGCACTGAAGGATGGTTGTTTTCCACGAGCACGACCAATAGCATCAATCTCATCAATGAAAATAATACTTGGTGCTTTTTCTTTTGCCTGACGGAATAAGTCACGCACACGTGATGCTCCAACACCTACAAACATTTCAACGAAATCAGAACCAGATAAAGAGAAGAAAGGAACTTGAGCTTCACCAGCAACTGCTTTTGCTAATAATGTTTTACCTGTTC
>CAMBYJ010000008.1 GCA_945872015.1 Chitinophaga pinensis
CCAATACATACTTTCTTCCGCTTCTTTTGCTGCAATTTTTAATTTGTGAATGAAATCGTTTAATGATTCTGGACTTTGTGCTTCTCTAATCATTGCTCCAATAGCGGTTCCACTTCTGAACAATTGATTAGCGAAACTATATTTTTTTAATTCATTTAGTTTTTCAGTATACTCAATTATTTGAATTGAAAACTGAAATGACTTTTGTAATAAAGGATTATTTTTTTTCATAAAAACATATTTAAATGGTTATTGGGTTCTTTAGCAAATTGTCACATTAGCAAATTTTCAAATTAATATATTACTTCCTTGTTGTTCGCTGCTCAATTCTTTTCTCGTAATTATTTCCTTGAAATATTCTGTGGACATATATTCCTGGTACATGAATATGATCTGGGTCTAACGTTCCCGCAGGTACTAACTCTTCAACTTCTGCAATTGTAATTTGTCCGGCCATTGCCATTGGCATATTAAAATTACGTGTTGTTTTACGGAAAATTAAATTACCATGTGTATCTCCTTTCCATGCTTTCACAATTGCATACTTTGCTTTGAACGCCATTTCCAATAAATACTCTGTTCCATCAAATACGCGCGTTTCTTTTCCAATTGCGACTTCAGTTCCTACTCCTGCACGTACCCATACCGCAGGCATACCATAAGCAGCAGCCATGCATCGAGTTGCTAATGTTCCTTGAGGGATTAATTCTACTTCTAATTCTCCACTTAACAATTGTCTTTCGAATTCTGCATTCTCACCAACGTATGAAGAAATCATTTTTTTTACCTGACGTGTTTTAAGCATCAAGCCAATTCCAAAATCATCAACACCTGCATTATTAGAAATGCAAGTAAGCTCTTTTGTTCCTTTTTTTACGAGTGCGTTGATACAATTTTCTGGTATACCACAAAGGCCAAAACCTCCGAGCATAATTACTTCACCATCCTGAATATCATGAATGGCTTTCTCTGCGTTATTTACTACTTTATTCATTTTAGTTGATATCAAAATTATTTGTTGCGCCTGGTGTTGCAGGCATATTATACTTTGAGCAATCGAGCTCTACATTAAGTGGTTTTTGTGGTTTAGAAAATTCTCCTTGTGAGTAATTCAACTTCGGATCATCAAATACTTTTCGCATAAATAATCCCCATATTGGTAAGGCCGTATTAGCACCTTGTCCAAGAGATGTCGATCTAAAGTGTACGCTTCTATCTTCACAACCTACCCAACAACCAGCAACTAATTCTGGTGTAATTCCCATAAACCAGCCATCACTTTGATTTTGTGTTGTTCCTGTTTTACCTGCAATAGGATTTGTAAAATGATAGTCTCCACCTCGAAGTCGTGCACCTGTTCCAAACTTAGTTACGCCTTCCATTAAATTAAGCATCAGATAGGCAGTTTCTTCATTAATTGCTTCTACTTTTCTAGGAACAAATTCTTGTAATACAACTCCGTTTTTATCTTCAATTCTAGTTATATACATTGGTTCTGTCCAAATACCATTATTAGCAAATGTTCCGTAAGCACCTACCATTTCAAAAACTGATATATCTGCTGTTCCTAATGCAATGGATGGAAAGGGTTCAATGGGAGCTGTAATTCCCATTTTGTGTGCAACCTGAACTACTGCTTCGGGACCGAATTGTTTCATTAAATAAGCAGAAACACAATTGACAGAATTCGCCAACGCTTGCTTCAATGAAAGCATTCCACCATATTTTCCATCTGAATTAGAAGGGGTCCACGGCTCACCTGCTTTATCATAGATCGTTACTTTTGAATTTGGAACTTGATAACAAGGCGAATATCCTTCTTGCATTGCTAATGTATAAACGAAGGGCTTGAAAGTAGAACCAACCTGACGCGCTCCCTCTTTTACCTGATCATATTTAAAATAATGAAAATCGAGTCCGCCAACCCATGCTTTTACTTGTCCAGTTTGAGGTTCAAGCGCCATAAATCCTGTACGTAAAAACATTTTATAATAACGGATAGAATCCATTGGCGATAAGAGTGTATCAACATCTCCTCTCCACGAAAAAACAGTCATCTTAACTTTCTTATTAAAATTATTTTTGATTTGTTCCTCTGAAAGTCCTTGCTCTTTTAAATTCTTATATCGCTCTGAGCGTTTCATTCCTTGAGTAATTAACTCTGGATAATCTTTCCAAGGAGAAGTGCCTTTCCAGTGATCGTAAAATGTTTGTTGCAATTTGGTCAGATGTTGCTTCACTGCTTGCTCAGCATACTTTTGCATACGTGTATCGATCGTAGTATAAATTTTTAATCCGTCTCGATACAGATTATACGGAGTACCATCTGCTTTATAATGTTCGGCACACCACTTTAATAGATCTTTTTTCAATACTTCACGAAAATGTTGTGCTATACCTGAAGTATGACTTTCTGCTCTGAATCGTAAACGCAAGGGTAATTTTTGCAGAGAATCTGAAACCTCCTCGGTAATGAAATTATATTTCTCCAGTTGACTTAAAACAGTGTTCCTTCTAGCAACTGCGTTTTTAGGATTTCTTACCGGATTATATCTTGAAGGTGCTTGTAGCATTCCAATCAACAATGCAGCTTCTTCCATAGATACCTCTTTAGGATCTTTTTGGAAATAGGTTGAACTTGCGGAACGTATACCGAATGCATTATTACCAAATTCAACAGTATTAAGATACATAGCAAGAATTTCTGTTTTGGTATAATTCTTTTCAAGCTTTACTGCTATAACCCACTCTTTAATTTTTCTTACAACTAACTCAACCTTGCTTAATTTTTCGCCTCGGGGAAATAGGTTTTTTGCTAACTGCTGCGTAAGTGTACTACCACCACCAGCATCCTGATGTAAGAAAATTGTTTTAACCAATACTCGAAATAATCCTCTTACGTCAACACCAGAATGATTATCAAATCGAACATCTTCCGTTGCTTTAAGTGCGTTAATTAAATTTGGCGAAAGATCATTGTAATGAACATTAACACGATTCTCTTTAAAATACTTTCCAAGCGATTGCATATCGGATGAATAAATTTCACTTGCCAACATTGAGTTAGGATTTTCTAACTCTTCAAAAGTTGGTAGTTCACCCAAGTATCCCATCGCAACTAGCGATATAAATCCAACTAAAAACAAAAATGGAGCAAAAACTACAATCCAAATAAAAAATAGTATTTGTTTTATTTTTGATGATTTCATGCTAAATGTATTTCTTTTTAAATCTAATTAAATATTAAAAATCAGGATTCATATCCATCGGTGCATCCATTGGTCTATTCGATTTCTTACGCTGAAATAAATTAGACTCTGTTGATCCGAAACGATAAACAACGGTAAAATTTGCGACTCTTGATTCACGTTTACGTTCTGCATCATAAACGAATCCTTCTCCTACGTTATGAATAATCATTTTTCGGGTATTAAAAATATCGGTTATATTTATGGATAGGTTTAACTTCCCTTTCATAAAATCTCTACGCGCACCAATATCAATTCCGCTCATTCCTCTAAATGTACCCTGCGGATTTCTAATTTCCGACATGTAAAATCCTGTAACTTGTAAGCTAGTTGTTTTGGATGCTTTTATATTAATGTTTGTTCTCAACGTCCAGTTATTACTAGTACTTTGCAATGCAGCATCAATATTTTCTCCATTGATTTTATTATTGAAGTAATTAAATGTTGTGGTAGCACTAACAGCCTTTCCAAACTGATTCTTTACAACCATTTCCAATCCTGTATTAGCAGATGAGCTATAATTAATAAATGTCATTGTTGATACCCCTGTTAATGAATCAATAGTTCTGAATCGGCTTATCAGGTTTTTAGTGTAACGATAATAAAGTGTAGCTGAGATAGAATGTTCTTTAATTTTTCTGAAATAATTAAATTCATAACTATCTACAAATTCTGGTTGCAATCTCGGATTACCTGTTCTAACGTTACGCACATCCGAAATATCTGTAAATGGATTTAAGTTTTGAGGATTGGGACGATTAACACGTTTACTATAAACTATTTGAAAATCGTTCTTTTCTTTTACCGTATACTTTATTGCTGCGCTAGGAAATAAGTTGGTATAGTTATACTCAAAGTCATCGCTATCAATCACTGCATTTCCGATTATCCTCGTATTCTCTACTCTTAGCCCTCCTTGCAATTCAATAAATTTATCTTTCTTAATTAGCGTTGGCGCTTTACCTGCAAACTGTATATAGGCCGCAGTAATTTCGTCTGAGTAAATAAAATGATCTGTATTTGCTACATCAATTCCTTCGCGATTTAATCCAACCTGATCATTATCACTTGTTCTGAATGTTCCCTTTATTCCAGTTTCAAATTTTGCGTTCTGATTAATCGGATGTGTATAATCTGATTGTGCTACTAATGTAGAAAAGAATCCTTTCCTTCTTAAAGTTGTACGGCCGTAAATACTATCAACTGTTAGAAAATAATCTTCATCATTGTTATTACTTTGTGAATAATTTGTAGATGCGGATAACTCTCTTTTTGTTCCTGGAATAACATGACGAATATCAAAACCACCTTCTAAATTTTTATTGGTGTTATCAGAATTTGTTGTTCGATAAAAACCTCCCAATTCACTTCTAATTGAGTCCTCGAAATTTGTGCTATTTCGCTCGTAGTTATTCGAATTTCTCTGACTATATCCTGCCGATAGGCCCAATGTTGTATTGTTGCTTAAATTAATGTCGAGTGCTGAACGAAAGGAATTATTGTAATTTTGATTTCTTCCTGCAGATTGTGAATCTTCAAAAGGAAACAACAGAGCAAGTTGATTCTGTCTTAAAGAAAAACCAGACGACCATCTTGTTTCTTCTCTGAAATTATAACTTAAATTTAAATTAGTTTTTTTCGTTCTGTTATTTACAGAAACCCCACCATTGTATTTATCGCGTGTTCCTGCGCCAATTGTAACAGATCCATTTACGCCACTACGTTTATCCTTTTTTGTTTTAATGTTGATGATTCCCGCCATTCCTTCAGCATCGTATCGCGCACTCGGATTAGTAATTATTTCTATCTGGTCAATAGAGCCTGCTGGAAGCTGTTGTAATAAAGATGCTCTATCACCACCTCCTAAACTTGATGGCTTACCGTCAATCAAGATAGTTAAATTCTCACTGCCCCTTAAACTAACCTTTCCATCAATATCTACATTCACCGAAGGAACATTTCTTAAGACATCAGATGCTGTTCCACCGGTACTTACTAAATCCCTCTCAACATTGTAAATCTTTTTATCGAGCGAGTTTACGTAATCTGTTCGTTCGCCCTGAATTTCTACTTCTTTCAAATTCTTTTGAGAAGAAGCGACGTAAACAATGCCAAAATCTTTAGTAGGATCCACAGGGTTTAACATAAATGGCTTTGAATCCATTTTACGATAACCGATGGCACTTATTCGTAAAAAATATCTTCCTGGTTGTAATGCTTCAATACTAAATTGCCCTTTCCCGTTCGTTAATGTTCCACCTACAATAGATGAATCACGAACTTTTAAAACAGCAACTGAAGTAAATTCCAATCCCGCTTTTGTCAACGAGTCTTGTAACGTTCCAATCACTTTACAAATTGCAGGCATATTCCGCATTGCAGAATCACGATTAAATCCTCCACGCATGGAAGAGTCGCGCATACCAGGGAAATTAGGCATCTGTGCAAATCCTGTTATGCTTGAAAAAATAACAAAAAGGGAAACTAATTTTAATTTAGAAACAATGTTCATGTTTAGTACGATAACTCGTTAAATAATACTTGTAATAATGTTTGCCCTACCGCCTTCAATGAATTCTTATCAATCTTATCAATTGTATCTCCGTGCGTATGCCAATGCTTCCAGAAGTGTGATGGTGTGTTATAATCATAATGAATAACATCGGTACATTTTATTTCAGCAATCTGATTGATGTAATAATGATCATCCACAATCGGATTTGTTTTTTCCATCAGAAAATAATTTCCATACCCTAAATCACCAGCTGTTTTCCAAACCATACCTGTAACATTTTCTGCGTAACGCATCGAGGTTCCTTCTTGTGTAAATGTTGCATTGGTTGCACCAACCATATCTAACAAAACTCCATATCGGGCAAAGTAAGCAGGCGTATGTAAATTTTGTGACCAATACTGAGAACCTAAGCAGTAGGTATCATCTTGTTCCGGGAAGCCACTGTTTTCTGGTTGTCCATAATCTTCTAAATCGAAAAAAATAATATCGATACCTAAATCAGGTTTCGCAATTGATATCTGTCGCGCAACTTCAATTAAAATTCCTACTCCACTTGCACCATCATTTGCTCCATCAATAGGTTCATTTTTACGAATAGAATCCTGATCAGCAAACGGGCGTGTATCCCAATGTGCGCATAACATGATTCTATCTCCTTTTGATGGATTAAACGAACTGATAATGTTTTTTCCATTCAACGTCTTTCCATCAAATCCTCTTGATTGAAAACTCTGAACAATAACCGTATCTGCAAATTGCTTCATAGTAGTACTTAACCAATCCGCACATTTTGCTTGCGAAGTAGAATTCGGAATACGAGGACCAAAATCAGTTTGTGCTTTTACATAATTAAAAGCTGAGTCCGCATTAAACGATGGAGCCGGCGTTGTATTCTTTTTCGTTTCGCTTGTAGTACTTTCAGTTTTATTACCTGAATTACAAGCTGCAAGAGCAATAAGGAATACAGAAAATACTAGTAGCTTAATTTTTGCTCCACGTTGAGCCATCTTTTCCATCTTTAATTGTAAAATTTAATTTAATCAATTCATCACGAATTTGATCTGACGTTGCAAAGTCTTTATTCGCCTTTGCTTGTGCACGAATAGATAATAACAGCTTCATTAATCCATCTGTATCGTCATCCGATATTTTCTCTTCACGTTTTAGTCCAAGTATATCAAAAACAAAAAGATTCATTAGTGATTTCAGTTTGTCTATATCCGCCACCGTTAGTGATTCGGTTCCTGCATTAGCAGAATTAATAATTCGTACTGCTTCAAACAAATGAGATAAAACAATAGCTGTATTTAAATCATCATTCATTGCATCAAAACATTTGTGTTCTAATTCTGAAACCGAAGAGGTTGAAGTTGCTGAAGGATTTAATTTCTCCAGCGTATCGATTGCATTGATAATTCGTTGAAATGCTTTTTCCGCAGCTAACAACCCTTCGTTCGAAAAATCAAGAGTACTTCTGTAGTGCGCTTGTAAAATAAAGAAACGAATTGCCATTGGCGAATACGCTTTCTCTACTAACTTATGATCTCCTGTAAAAAATTGTTTAAGCGTAATAAAATTTCCTAAACTCTTTCCCATCTTTTGTCCATTGATGGTAATCATGTTATTGTGCATCCAATATTTTACTGGTGCTTTTCCACACGAGCCTTTCGATTGTGCAATTTCACTCTCGTGATGTGGGAATAATAAGTCCATTCCGCCACCATGAATATCAAAGGTCTCGCCTAAATATTTACTGCTCATTGCAGAACACTCGATATGCCATCCCGGAAAACCATCACTCCATGGTGAAGGCCAGCGCATAATATGTTCAGGACTTGCTTTTTTCCAAAGCGCAAAGTCTGCAGGATTTCTTTTTTCTGATTGTCCTTCTAATTCTCTGCGTTCATTTCCTGCACCAGCAATTAGCTCTTCAATCACACGGCCCGATAATTTTCCATAATCGTTGGAAGCGCTGTAGTTAATCACATCAAAGTAAACAGAACCATTCGACTCATAGGCATAACCGTTAGCAATGATTTTTTTAATCATTTCAATCTGCTCGATAATATGTCCTGATGCGCGAGGCTCAATACTTGGTGCGTTGTTATTCAATTCACGCATTGATTCATGAAAGCTTCCAGTGTAAAGCTCCACTACTTCCATCGGTTCTAGTTGTTCTAGTCTTGCCTTCTTTGCAATCTTATCTTCTCCTTCGTCAGCATCATTTTCCAAATGACCAACGTCGGTAATATTACGCACATAGCGTACTTTATATCCGAGATGCGATAAGTAACGAAACAAGACATCAAACGTGATATAAGGACGAGCATGTCCTAAATGCGCCTCTCCATAAACGGTTGGTCCGCATACATACAAACCAACAAAAGGTGCATTAATGGGAATAAAATTCTCTTTTTGTCGTGTTAACGAATTGGTAATATAAAGCGGGTGTTGCATGTAATCTTTCTTCTATTAATGTTCTGCACTCATGCGTGCTTCTTTGAGATGTAACAACATATCTTTTGTCATAGAGGCCATATCATAATACGGCACCCAGCCCCAATCATCTTGCGCACATGAATCATCAATCGACATTGGCCATGAATCGGCTATTGCCTGACGAAAATCGGGTTCATATGAAATTTGAAATTCAGGAATATGTTTTTTGATTTCGTTAGCAATTTCTTTTGGCGTAAAACTGATGCCCGCTAAATTATAACTGCTACGAATTTTTATTTTATCTGAATCGGCATTCATCAATTCCAATGTTGCACGAATAGCATCGGGCATATACATCATTGGTAATGCAGTATCTTCTTTCAAGAAACAATTGTATGAACCTTTATCAAGTGCCTGATGATAAATATCGACTGCATAATCGGTAGTGCCTCCACCTGGCTGTGCTTTGTAACTAATCAAACCAGGATAACGAATGCTACGTACATCAACACCAAATTTGTTGAAGTAATATTCACACCAACGCTCACCAGCCTGTTTACTTATTCCGTACACTGTTGTTGGCTCCATAACGGTAAACTGTGGTGTATTTACTCTTGGAGTAGTAGGACCAAATACAGCAATGCTGCTTGGCCAGAAAACACGCATGCCTCCTAGTTCTTTTGCAATATCAAGCACATTAAACAAGCCTTCCATATTTAATTTCCAGCCCATTTTCATTTTTTGTTCTGCTGTTGCACTTAGCAAAGCCGCTAACAAATAAACATGTTTTACTTTGTTCGCTCTTATCACATCTGCAATGGCTTGTGCGTCCATCACATCAAGTTGATAAAACGGACCACTTTCTTTTAGATAACCTTCCTGATCTTTTACATCAGCTGCAATTACACGATCTCCACCTAACTCTGTTCTCAGCGTATGAACCAAATCTGTCCCGATTTGTCCACCTGACCCTAATATTAAAATATTGTCTGCGCTACTCATTTTAAATTTTGCTGTTGAAATTTTATTTGCTGAATTAATAAATTAACACTATCCATTTCTGCAATCGTCTTAATTATTTTGATTTTATTATCGTCAATTCTTTTTTCGTTTTCGCCAATTTGTTTTTTCATGTTGGCATTACTTTGTTCGAGGTAGTCAGTATTGTTTTCAAGACTTTTCTTGTCCTTGCCCTTATCTTTTACAACTTTTTCTTCCTCTTCAATTTTATTTAACAACGCTTGATTGGAAATTTTTTTACCCCAATCTTTAAAAAATTTAATAAGCCATGATGCTTCCTTCGGATGACTTTTAGTTGAAATGGCAATATTCTCACGCATGAATACTGCAGCTAATTGCAATCCTGAATCAACGGGTGTAATCGTAGAATAAACGATAATTGTATCTGCGCCTAGTCCGTTTATTACAACATTTTTCGCATTAATTTCTTCCTTCGACTTTTTCACTTTCGCCTTGTTCTCCTTTAAAAAATCAACCCAGGCATCCGCAAGTAAATCATCGGCAACATAAGGAAGATAAACACGAATAGCAGTATTATATCCTCCACCCAACTTTTCCAATCCCTCATCAACAATCACCGATTGAGAAAATCCGAAAGCTGAAAATGACAAAAAAAATAAAATTGCTATTAACGTTTTCATATTAAATATCTGTTACTCCTCCTGATATTACAAACTTCATCATTTCTGTTCCTGAGGCATCGAGCTTCTGAACATTAGTTGACTCAACTATCACTAACTGACCGTTGAAACCATACGAGAATGGTAAATAGACTGCCATCTTTTCTTTTCCCAATCCGAGTTCTGTTAAATCATTCTCTGTAACAAAACCTATTCGCTGAATTGTGGGGTTATTATTCACTGTTACTAACACTGGTTGCGTGAAACTCTTCTTCTCTCCAACGAAAGCTTCGATCAAATCTTTTACTGATGAATAAATTAATTTTAGGAGTGGTGTTCTTTCTATCAATCCTTCGAAAATGGCAAACACGGGATTCCTAACGAAACGTGTTCCGATATAGCCTGCTACAGTGATAATACTTGCAATCAAAAGAATTCCTAACCCTGGCAAATCGTAACTTTCAGCACCTGGTACTGGAATTGGAACCTTAACTGGAAGTAAGTTATCTAGCCATACAACTGCTTTAATTACCACATAAACCGTTACTGCAATGGGCACTACAAATAGCAACCCTTGTAAAAAATAATTTATGAGTTTTTTCATGTTGTTTCTTTAGCGCTGCAAATATCTGAAATTGTAGTGGGCAAGCCATAAATTTTAGAAAATATATCCCTCTGATGGAGGACTATTTTGCATCTTTGAAGCCATGAACTGGCAATCATTCCTAAAAAACGAGGAAATCATCCAAAAAATCCGAGAAAACAAAGGCCAAAATGCAGCTTCTTTAGCTTTAAAATGGGCCAATAAAAAGGATGACTCCACTGCTTTTATCTTAACCCAAATTCAGGGACGTGCCGTTGCAGAAAGAAAAGTTCCAACTTGGGCTCAATATGAGGACCTCGCTTACCCTGATAAAACAGCAATGGAGCAATGTTCTTCGGAATTAACGGCTCGTTTCAAAAGTAATTTATTAGAGGGATTAGAAGTCGCAGACCTCACTGGAGGACTAGGAATTGACAGTTATTTTATCAGTTTGAAAGCAAAACGATTGCTTTATGTTGAACCAAATTTGAATCGTTTTGAAATGGCGCAACATAATTTTAATGTATTGGGAGTAAAAAATGCATCGTTTTATCAGTCGACAGCAGAAGAGTTTTTAAGTAATCCAGAATTATCATCGTTGGATTGTGTTTATATCGATCCTTCTCGCAGAAATGAAAATCAAAATCGCGTGTTTATGCTTAAAGACATGATGCCTGATTTGCGATTGCTGATTGACTACTTCAAACGGTTAAAAGTACGCATGCTCATTAAGCTTTCTCCTATGCTTGATATTCATTCTGCTTTAAAAGAACTTGAATGCGTAAAAGATATTTATATAATAAGCGTTGATGATGAATGCAAGGAACTTTTGTTTGATATCGATTTTCAATTTGATGGTCAAACAAGCGTTAAATGTGTGAATATTACCTATGAAAAAATGCAAAACTTTGATTACCTATTAACCAACGAAGAAAATTATTCTTTTGCAATTACTGATTCACTAAAATATATATATGATCCTTATGCATCCTTAAATAAGGCTGGCGGATTCAAACCTTTAGCTATTTATTATGGATTGAACAAAATAAGTAACAATACACATCTTTTCACTAGCGAAAATCTTCTAGATAATTTCTTCGGAAATTGTTTTGAAGTGATTCGTGTGGATGATTTTTCATCAAAAGAATTTACATCCATAGAAAACAAAAAGGGCGTTATTAAAATCAGAAATTTTCGAATGTCGCAGAGTGAAATAGAAAAGAAAACAAAGATTACATATGGACCCGATAATTTTTATTTCTTTTATTCGGATGCTTCAAATAAAATGAAAGTAGCTACGACAAAAAAAGTGTATTAATCATTGAATAGCTCATACTCTAGCTTAAGCTTTTTTGTAAATCCTTTTATTACCATTTCGTAACTGTGATCAATGAGTTGATAAATTAACTTGTCAGATGTATCATCATTCAAAAATACTGTGTTCCAGTGCTTATGGTTCATGTGAAATCCTGCTCGCACACTAGTATACTTTTCTCGTAATTCAATAGCATATTCCGGATTACATTTTAAGTTCACACTGTCAGATTCTGATATACTGACCAAAGCAAACATTTTCCCCATAACTTTAAAAACAAGTGTGTCTTCATCAAACGGAAACGACTCAGTAACCGCCTTTTTCGCAATGCAATACAATCTTAATTCTTCAATATTCATTTAAATTAATTTGTTTGCAAAGGTACGAAGCCTTTTTGCATTTAACTTTAGGCCTTCAAATAAGATAAATGACACAAGACCATCCTAAAAAACTCTTTTTGCTCGATGCCTTTGCCTTGGTTTACAGAGCTTATTTCGCTTTCAGTACTAACCATCGAGTAAATTCAAAAGGGTTAAATACCTCGGCCATGTTTGGCTTTACCAATACTTTACTAGATGTATTGAAAAAAGAAAAGCCTACGCATATTGCAGTTGTATTTGATACATCGGCTCCTACTCACCGACATGATGCATTCGAAGCATATAAAGCACATCGCGAAGAAATGCCAGAAGATTTAAGAAAGTCTATTCCGTATATCAAAGAAATTATTCGCTGTTTTAATATTCCTGTTGTTGAATTAGACGGCTATGAGGCAGATGATATCATTGGAACATTTTCTATCAAAGCAGAGCAAGCAGGATTTGTTACCTACATGATGACACCAGATAAGGATTATGGTCAAATGGTAACAGACAATGTACTGATTTATAAACCTGCTCGTAGTGGTGCGGGTGCTGAGATATTAGGTGTGAAAGAAGTGTGTGCACGTTACGGTATAGAACGCCCCAATCAGGTAATTGATATTCTTGGTTTGATGGGTGATTCGGTAGATAATATTCCGGGAATTCCAGGAGTAGGAGAGAAAACAGCTACCACATTAATTCAGCAATATGGAACCATTGAAAATCTTTATAACCATACTGATCAGCTAAAAGGAAAGTTAAAAGAGAAGGTTGAAGCGAATAAAGAATTAGCGTATATGTCGCGACAATTAGCTACTATACACTGCGATGTGCCTTTAACTTTTAACGAAGAAGAATTAGCTATTAAAGAAGTTAACAAAGAAGGAATTCGTAATCTGTTTAATGAATTAGAATTTCGTCGTTTAGGTCAAATTATTTTAGGAGAAGTAATCGAAGCACCGGTAGAAATTAAAAACGGACAACAAGATTTATTCGCTTCGAATACTACGGCTATCCCTACCGCTATAGCAGAAGAAGGGCCGGTTGAATCAGTTACTTATAACACTATTAAGAACACTCCACACGACTATAAAATTGTTGATTCAACAGAAGGATATCAGTCTTTAGCACAAACTTTATTAAGCGCAACTGAAGTTAGTTTTGATACTGAAACTACAGGGATTGATGCCAACCAGGTTGAGTTAGTAGGGTTATCTTTTTCGATTAAAGAGCACGAAGGTTGGTATGTTCCCATTCCTGCAAGTATAGATCAGGCAAAAACAATTTTATCATACTTCAAGCCTTTTTATGAGCATGAAACAATTCGTAAAATAGGACAGAATTTAAAGTATGATATTACTGTATTAAAATGGTATGATGTAGATGTTAAAGGTCCATTATTCGATACGATGGTAGCGCATTATTTAATCCAACCAGAGATGCGCCATAACATGAATGTGCTAGCAGAAACTTATTTGCAATACGCTCCTGTTTCAATTGAAGAGTTAATTGGAAAGAAGGGAAAAGATCAGATGAGCATGCGTTTCGTAGATACACAAACAATTGCCGAGTATGCAGCAGAAGATGCAGATGTAACATTACAATTGAAGAAGAAATTTGAACCAATGTTACATGATACAAACACTGAAAAATTATATCACGAGGTTGAAGAACCCTTGATTTCTGTATTAGGCGCAATGGAGCGAGAAGGAATAAAATTAGATGTTGATGCCTTGAAGGAATTAAGTAAATCGCTAGAGGAAGAAATTAAATTAATTGATAAAGAAATTCAGACGTTAGCAGGAACGCCTTTTAATATTTCATCGCCAAAGCAAGTAGGGGATATTTTATTTGAAGTATTGAAAATTGTAGATAAGCCAAAGAAAACTAAAACAGGTCAATATGCTACTGGTGAAGATATTTTATCGAAGCTAACAGGCAAGCATCCTATTGTAGATAAAATTTTAGATTATCGCGAATTAGTAAAATTAAAGAGCACTTACGTTGATGCCTTACCGCAGATGGTGAATGCTCGTACAGGAAGGATTCACACCTCATTTAATCAGGTAGTAGCTGTTACAGGTCGTTTAAGTTCTGACAATCCCAACCTTCAGAATATTCCAATTCGTACTGCACGTGGAAGAGAAATTCGTAAAGCATTTGTTCCTCGCAACGAAGAGCATATTTTACTCTCAGCCGATTATTCGCAAATTGAATTACGAATCATGGCTGAGCTTTGTAAAGACCCAGGGTTACTCGAAGCGTTTCATCAAAATTTAGACGTACACACTGCAACAGCATCGAAAGTATTTGGAGTGGCTTTAGAAGATGTAACGTCTGATATGCGTCGTAAAGCGAAGATGGTGAACTTCGGAATTATCTATGGTATTAGCGCTTTCGGATTAAGTGAGCGATTAAATATTCCACGTAAAGAAGCTGCAGAAATTATTGATCAATATTTTATCAAGTATCCATACATCAAAGACTTTATGGATAGCAGCATCGCGCAAGCAAAAGAGAAAGGATATGTTGAAACTGTTTTAGGAAGAAGAAGATACTTGCGTGATATTAATTCGAACAACGCAACTGTGAGAGGATTTGCAGAACGCAACGCGATTAATGCTCCTATTCAGGGATCTGCAGCTGATATGATTAAGCTTGCCATGATTCATCTGAATAAAGCAATGACAGAAATGAATTTAAAATCGAAAATGTTATTGCAGGTGCATGATGAATTAGTGTTTGATGTTTATCTACCCGAATTAGAAACAATGAAAAATCTGGTAGCAGAAAAAATGAAGCATGCTTTACCTCTTAGTGTTCCGGTAGAAGTTGAAATTGGAACTGGTAAAAACTGGCTTGAAGCACATTAATAGCAATCGATTAAATTAGTAATTGGACTACCTTTGCAAAACAATTTTAGTATATGTCGGATAAAACAATACAACTTGAAAATCAAATAGCACTGGCACAATTAGGTGGCGGTGAAAAGCGAATAGAAGCACAACACAAAAAAGGAAAGTTAACTGCGCGTGAGCGTTTGCATTTTTTACTCGACGAAAATTCGTTCGAAGAAATCGGCATGTTTGTAACGCATCGTTCTACAGAGTTTGGACTTGACCGCGAGAAGTATTTAGGCGATGGTGTCGTTACAGGTTATGGAACCATTAACGGAAGAATGGTGTATGTATTTGCGCAAGATTTTACTGTTTTTGGAGGTTCACTTTCTGAATCACATGCAGAAAAAATTTGTCGCATTATGGATCTTGCTATGCAAAACGGAGCACCTGTTATCGGATTAAATGATTCGGGCGGAGCAAGGATTCAGGAAGGTGTTGTTTCGTTAGGTGGTTATGCGGATATATTTTACCGCAACACGATGGCATCAGGGGTAATTCCGCAGATCAGTGCTATCATGGGACCATGCGCTGGTGGTGCTGTTTATTCGCCTGCTATTACCGACTTTATCATGATGGTAGAAAATACCAGCTACATGTTTGTTACGGGTCCGAATGTGGTAAAAACCGTTACGCACGAAGAAGTAACGAGCGAAGAATTAGGAGGTGCATCAACACATAGTTCTAAATCGGGTGTTACCCATTTTTCATGTGCGAATGAAATAGAATGCATACAAAACATCAAACGCTTATTAAGTTACGTTCCTTCTAATTGTGAAGAAGATGCACCAGCATTACCGTATACTGAGGGCGATGAAACTCGTGTTGCATTGAATACAATTATTCCTGATAATCCAAATCAGCCTTACGATATTCGTGAAGTAATTGAACAGGTTATTGATGATGATGGCGAAGGCTTTTTTGAAGTACATAAAAACTTTGCAGAAAATATTGTTGTAGGCTTTGCACGTTTAGGTGGAAAGTCGATTGGTATTGTTGCAAATCAGCCAGCATTTTTAGCGGGTGTATTAGATATTAATTCCTCCACAAAGGCAGCGCGTTTTGTTCGCTTTTGTGATTGCTTTAATATTCCTTTGTTAGTATTTGAAGATGTTCCAGGATTTCTTCCAGGTACTGATCAAGAGTGGCATGGTATCATTACCAACGGAGCGAAGTTGTTATTTGCATTTAGTGAAGCAACTGTTCCTCGTATTACGGTGATTACACGTAAAGCATACGGTGGTGCTTATGATGTAATGAACTCGAAACATATTGGTGCCGATATGAATTACGCATGGCCTACGGCAGAGATTGCGGTAATGGGTGCACGTGGTGCTGCTGAAATTATTTTCAAAAATGAAATTGCTGCTGCTGCTGATCCTCAACAAAAATTAAAAGAAAAAGAAGAAGAATATATTAATCACTTTGCGAATCCTTATAGAGCAGCAGAGCGAGGATATGTTGATGAAGTAATAATGCCAGAAGCAACTAGAGGTAAATTAATTAGAGCCTTTAAGATGCTCGAAAATAAAGCCGTTAAATTACCGAAGAAGAAACACGGGAATATTCCTTTATAGAAAATCAAACACCAATAAAAAATCCCGGGGAGCTTCCTCGGGATTTTTTGGTTTGAAGAGAACTGTTTTTAATTCAATATCAGGTTTTCAATTGATATGTTCGGAAGGTAAGCGTCTACGATGCGTTCAGATCGGGTAGCAGCAATTTTGGCTATGCGATTACGCTTTACATGATACCATAGTTGAATGTAATAACCATTCATGTAATAAAGATTAACACGATAATAGCTGTTTTGACGAACCATTAAAAAGTTGGCGTGATGCCAGACATGCCATGCCTTCTCATCAAAGTTGAGAGCATTAAATTTATCTACTGAAAGTGCATCCGTTATCATTATCTGCTTTTTGATGATACAATAATGCAACGTATTAGCGCATTTTCGCCTTCTATTTTGGTTAATCTCCTAAAAAAATGGGTTAAAATGGGTTTTGCATCAATAAAAAACCCCGAGGCAAATGCTCGGGGTTTCTCAAAATTATGTTTTAGCAATTATTTAGAAAGCTCTACACGTTGTAGCATGCTGCCTGTTGCTGTTTGAATTTTAACAATGTAAACGCCTTTGTTTAGGTCTGATAAATTCATTGAATAAATTGCATCGAAATCGCCTAAATCAGCTGATTTTACTTCACGGCCTAACAAATCAATTACTGATACTGTCACTTGCTTGAAATAATCTTTCGTCATGTCGATGTGTAATAAACCACGAGTTGGGTTTGGATACATTAAAATATTCATAGTTGATTTTACCTCTGCAATTGCCGTTACACAACCATTTGCATTTGCTACGTTAGCAGCACCTGGAGTTGAACACATGCGGTTAAAATCAACTGAATTATTATTTGAATCTGTTCCATCAGGATATCTTCCAATACTAAAGAATCTTGATAAAACTGAATCGGCAACAAGAGTATCGCTATTACCTGAAGGCACTCCAGCTACTTCTAAATAAGGAGCAAGACAATCACCTTCGTAGCTAACTACATCGATGATGTTTCCTTGTTGAATATCTTGTAGGTAAACTGCATCTGGAGATGGAGTAGTTGAAGTTGCAGATGCCGCATTTTGAATTGCATTTGTAGCTGGTATTAAACTTAAATTACAGTTTGGAACTTTTCCAGAGCTACTGCAAATTACGAAAAATGCTCCTGCATTTAAAGTTTGTGCAGGAAGTGCGATTGAATCATATGGCTTATTACCTGTAGTTCCACTTGTGCTTCCGTTAAACAACACTAATTTAAAATCTGCCAAGTTCACTGGATTAGGACCTACATTGTATAGCTCTACATATTCAGCACTATCAACACCTGGTTGATCATAATCGATTTCATTAATTACTAATCCTTGCGCATTAACCATGTTGGTCATTAGTATTGCAACTGCAAATACCATTGCGATTTTTGTAATACAAAACGTAAATGTTTTCTTCATAGTTTTTTGTTTTTATTCCCAATTTTGAGGGAAGCAAATTTAATCTTCCATTTCGAAATTAGCTCTATTCTAGATTAATTATTTGTAAAGTATTCTATTTTTGGGGTCGTATGGTTAGGCTGCCCTCCTTTTTACGATGGATTTATCCGAATGCAATATGGAATTTACCTTCTGAACGAAAGGTTGTATACCTAACGTTTGATGATGGCCCAAATCCGGTTGTAACTGAAAAAATACTTGCCCTTCTCGAAGATTATCAAGCCAAAGCCACCTTTTTTTGCATTGGAAAAAACATCGAACAGCACCCTGAGCTTTTTAAATTAGTCAAAGAAAAAGGTCATCACATTGGTTCTCACACCTATTCTCATATAAACGGATGGAAATCAAACAGCAAAGATTACTTAACTGATTACCAAAAAGGCTGTGATTTAGCCGGCAGTAACTTGTTTCGTCCTCCCTACGGTCGTATCCTTTTGAACCCACTTCAAACCATTCAAAAACAAGACAAGGTGATTATGTGGGATATTTTAAGCAAGGATTACGATGCATCAATAACTCCTGAAACAGTATTGAACAATGTTCTAAGAAATATTAAACCTGGCGCTATCATCGTTTTTCACGATAGCGAAAAGGCAAAGAAAAATGTACTCGCTGTGTTACCTCAATTATTGCAATACCTAAAACAACTAGGCTATGCAATGGAGGCCATTCCGTATTAAGTTAATTTTTATTAAACATTACATTGAATAAATCTTTTTGATGTTTAACCTATTGCTGATATTCCCCTTGTAAATAATTCTTAAATTCGCCCATCTTATTTTATAAATATGAATCATTATAAGCGTATAAATAATCTCTTCGGATGGATTGCTTTTGCAATTTCAGCGTTCGTGTATTTAAGCACCATTGAACCAACAGGTAGCTTCTGGGATTGCGGCGAGTTCATCGCATCTTCTTACCGACTTCAAGTGGGTCACCCTCCTGGAGCACCGTTGTTCTTAATGCTTGGAAGAGTATTTAGCTTGGCATCAGGCGGCGATATCAGACTTGTTTCTGTTATGATTAATGTTTTATCTGCTTTAATGAGCGCCTTTACCATTCTGTTTTTATTCTGGACAATCACGGCTATTGCCAAAAAGATAGTTGCTAAAAGCGGAGAATTTACAAGTTCACAGTTAATTGGAATTATGGGCGCTGGACTAGTTGGTTCATTAGCCTATACTTTC
>CAMBYJ010000009.1 GCA_945872015.1 Chitinophaga pinensis
TAAACTTTTAGGAATGATTGATGATTTACTGGCATGGACAAAGGCGCAATCGGAATCTATTAATTGTTCAATTGAAAAAATTAGTATCGCTCATTTTAAAGAGTATTTAACGGACTTAGTAAGCTTAATTGGTGCATCAAAGAAAATTGAATTAGAGTTAGATTTTAAATTTAATCCTACAACAGAATTTATTTTGTGTGATAAAAATTTAATGGAAACTGTTTTAAGAAATCTTGTTTCTAATGCTATTAAATTTTCTGATGAGGGAAGTAAACTCCATATCGCAGCAACCGATAAGAATAACAAATGCGAATTTAGTATTAAAGATTATGGAAAGGGTTTAACTGAAAAGCAAATAGCCGACATTAAAAGTGGTAATAGCTTTACTACAAAGGGAACTGCCCAGGAACATGGTCATGGATTAGGCTTACAATTAGTACAAGAATTTTTGAAAAAACAAAACTCTGAATTAGAAGTGGAGTCAAGCTTAGGAGAAGGAAGCAGATTTTATTTTTCGGTACCGATTCATCCTGGAAAGTAGTATTTACAAAGTCAAGTATTTTTAATTTATGGTTTAGAAAATATCTAGTCTTCGATTAAAGAATATTCAAACTGTAAAATATTTTCCATTAGCAATAAACAGATTATACGCTAAATCATACCCACTTATTGAATTGTTTTTGTTCCCAATCAAAGAGTAATTACTGAATTACCATTCTGAAGATTTTCTTATCTCCATTTTCAAGTTGCACAGAAACCATATAAACGCCCTTCGGTTGGTCGCCTAAGTTAAGTTGATAGTTATCTCCAAAAGATTCTTTGCGTAGTATCTGGCGGCCTAAAATGTCATTCACTAAAATTATAAATGATTTCTCATCTCCTAAATCAATGGTTACATTTCCATTATTCGGATTAGGGAATAATGTAATCGCATCAGTAGTTAATTCACTTGTGCGACAAGTAACATTTACTGCTTGGTATTTGATTGCCTGTGATCCGCATATGTTTTTTGCGGTTACTCGAACACTTCCGCTTGTTGTTCCCCATTTCACCGTTGCAGTTGCTGTCCCTTGACCTGATAGAATACTTCCACCAGCTGGAACGCCCCATGTATAGGTTACACCAGGTTCTGCGGCTACGCTATACGCTAGATTTGTTTGTCCTGCACATACACTTAATGGACCAGTGATTTTTACAGGGCGTAATGGAAGTGTTGTAACGGTAGTTAAACATTTTGGAAGACTACTGCCACAAGCATTATTTGCTGTAACACAAATTGATTGATTTGTAAAGTTTGATGAAGGCCATGTAACCTGAATTGTTCGCGTTCCTTGACCGCTATTAATGTTAGCTCCTGCAGGAACCGTCCATGTATACGATGTTGCTCCAATTACATTATTAATACTGTATGTTGTTGTTGCACCACATAAATTACTTACAGGACCTGTAATTGTTCCTGGTGTTGCTGGCGCGCTTCTGACAACTGCAGTTACAGTTGATGTATTCAAGCATATATTGCTTCCATATACACTAATGTTTCCAAAAGTAAATGCGGAGTTGAATTTAACAGTAATTGTATTCGTATTTTGTCCACTAATAATAGCGGTATTAGCAGGCACTACCCAATTGTAATTGGTTGCATTAGCAATAACTGGTACCGAATATGTTTTTGTTGTTCCAGGACATACTCCGTTTTTTGTTCCAGTTAATGTTCCTATTGTACCAATAGAAGGTATTCCTGAATTTGTAAGTGTTACAGTATTTGTCAAAACACAACCATTCGCATCTGTTACTGTAGCTTGATAAGTGCCAGCCGATAAGTTGGTGATAGTTGAACCAATACCTCCATTGCTCCATGTGATATAATACGGAGAAAGACCGCCTGATACAGATATGTTACATACTCCGTTTGATGCAGCACATGTTTCATTGATAAAGTCAATTGGTCCTGATAGCGTATTGTTAGGCTGCGAAATAATTACTTGTTGTGTTGAAGTACATCCGTTACCGTTAGTAACAGTGCAAGTATATTGTCCAGCCGTTAAATTGTTAATCGTTGAACTTGTTTCTCCTGTGTTCCATAGGTATGAAACCGATCCTGAAATATTTCCTGAAACATTTACTGTAGCACTGCCAGTTGATGATCCACTACAAGAAACATCAGTATGATTTTCGGTTAACACTAATGTTCCTAAATCAACAGTTGTTGTTCCTGAGGCAGTACATCCGTTTATGTCGGTTGCAACACTTGTATAGGTAGTTGCTTGCGCAGGACTTGCAGTCGGATTAGAAATGTTTGCATTGTTTAAACCAGTACTAGGCGACCAATTATAGGATGTAATAGTATTTGCTGGTAACTCAATTGACCATTTGTATAAAGTACCAACATCAACTGATCCCAAATCAGTAATCTTTAATGACCAATTGCCATTTGCAGTACCTGTAAGTGATGTGAAAGATTGTGATGGTGCAAATGAACCCGTGAATGGTGCTATACCGTTATTTATAGAAGTACCAACAGGAACAAATTTTGTTTTTATGAAATTATTACCTCCAGCACCTACTGAATTGGCAAGTATGATAGATGATCCCGAAGGAGAAATTAATTCAATTTTTAAATCACCATCATAAGTATGAATTAAAGAATCAATTGTTACAGATATAATTTCATTGGCATTCGTGCTTCCTGCAACATTAATAGTTGATGAGACTCCAGCTGATGGATAATCAGGAATAAAAAGAGCTGTAGCGTTACTTCCGATATTTTGTCCTTGCCCATATACAATACCGTTAGCATTTAATTGAACAGATAGTCCATTACATACTAATCCACCTCCACTCACAATTGTAGAAGGAGAATTATTTAAATTAACTTTTGTGCTTGCAGTTCCACTGCATCCGTTTGCATCTGTTATAACGCAAGTATAGTTTCCATTATTTGCAATTGATGTATTCGTGATAATCGGATTTTGTAATGTAGAAGTAAATCCTCCTGGCCCTGTCCAACTAAACGAAGTTCCACCAGAGGCACTTAATTGCAATGGAGCTCCCAAACAACTTCCTCCAACAACAGTGGTAGCTGCCAATGAGTTTAACGAGTTAGTCGCTACACCAACAGCATCCCATGCAT
Organism: Chitinophaga pinensis; assembly: GCA_945872015.1. Lineage (GTDB taxonomy): Bacteria > Bacteroidota > Bacteroidia > AKYH767-A > OLB10 > CAINEC01. The sequence continues at coordinate 3,131 of CAMBYJ010000009.1, forward strand.
TTTTTACTTGTAACGTAGTAAATGAACAATTACCAAAAATATCATTCGACGATTTGATTGAATAAAAAGCAGCATCAGTATACTGAGAACTACTCGTCAAATAAAAACAATTATTACGATAAGCAATCTGTTCTGCATTGGCCATTCCAATGTTTGTAACATTATAGGCAAACCCTAAATCATTAGTTCCGCTTCCACCTGTACATAATAAATAATACCAGAAATTTTGAACGCCACTATTGTAATGTACACCTCCGTTGTCACCAGTACCAGTGTACCAATTGGTGCCAAGGTATGTATCTGGATCTCCCGCCAAATTAGGATTGCTCATATAACGAATCCCATCGCCTGGTGTAGCTGGAGTATAACAATTGTCACCAATTGTCCAGTTAGCAGTTGTAGGATTAGCATAAAAATCAACTGAGACACCAAAGATATCTGAAAACGATTCATTCAATGCACCAGATTCATAGGAGTAAATTAAATTAGATGAAAACTCAGTAACGCCATGTGATAATTCGTGAGCTGCAATATCCAATTCTGTTAGCGGAGAAAAAGTTGTTCCATTACCATCACCATAAGTCATAACACTTCCATTCCAGAATGCATTGTTGTAAGAGGTGCTGAAGTGAACATACGACTGTACTATACTTCCTAAGTTATCGTAGCTATTTCGGTTATGTTTAAGTAAGTAATAGTCGTAGGTTTTTCCTGCACCATAGTGTGCGTCGAGTGCAGCGTTATCCTGATTGGTTGTAGTGTTCCAAAAATTATCAGCATCGGTAAAATCAACAGCTGATGCATAGTTAGTTCCTGTTTGTAAGTTTAATGTTTCTACACCAGCTCCTCTTGAATACTCACGCAAGCGATAACTTGTTGGGGATAAACTATCAACCTTTATAGTTTGTACTCCACTATATTTGGTTACTGCCGTCCCGTTAGTAGTAATAGTACATATTCTGTTTTCTTTAAAAATAATTTTTCCTGTAGATGCATCTACATATACGTTATATCTTTCATGAGGTGTAGTGGCATATACATCCAGCTTCCAACATAAAACAGGAGATTGCTTGGCACCATTATTAAATGATGGTAAAATCACAAGTTCAGCTGACGGATTATGAATATGTCCTATTAACGCCATCTGTTCAGCCTCGGAGCAATCAGATAAATATTTTGATGCACCGATGTTTTGCTTCGCTACGGTCAATGCTTGTTGTTCAGTAATGGAAGCAGTTGTATTAATACTTAGTGGACTGTAAAAAACGCCATTGGCAGAAACCAAACGATTACCTTTTTCATGTAAAATGTATTCGCCTGAAATAACTTTTATATTTTGATAATATTGTTGGTAACGGTTATGCGTAAACCCTAAATTATCTTTGTCGCTTTTTATCAATTGCCAAGAGTCAGCTGCTTTCATTCCCAACAAGTTTGCAATTCCATTTATTCCTTCAGTTGCTGAAATAGCAGACCCAGCAGAAAACTCAAGGTATAAGGGTGCTTTAGTTCGTTGATCATAACGAACCTCAATCAGATTTTTATTAACAGCCTTGGCTTTTTCGCCAGATAAAACTTGTGCATTAACTGAGAATGAAAGTAAAATTACCGCAATAAGGGAGTAGATTCTTAGCATTGTTTTTTTAGTAATTAGAATTCTGAGATCTAAAGGAATTAAGTGGTGGCGTTGTAAATGGAAAATCTTAATTATTTTCAATCAAAATTGTTCTATAAAATGTTGACACAAATTACGGCAATTTAGGCTATAAGTCAAATAAAAATCAATGATTTAAGCCCTTATAAAGTGAAAAAACAATTAGCTATTAATTTAGGTTGTTTACTTTTAAAAGCAAATGGTGAATAATAACTAAAAACTTTATTTATTTATCAGACACGGAAACATCGATTATCAATGAATTAAATACTTTTGAACTCGTTGTTGGATTAGTTAATTAGCCATTTCAAACAATGTTTTAATCATATTTAATATTAAAAGGAAATGAAATGAAGTATATCGTCTTGTTGATTTTGTTTTTTTGTTCCTTCCAGACAAAGGCTCAAAATGAATTACAACAGCTTGTAAAAACAGGTTATGATAAGTCATTGAATGATAAATCAAGAGTAACAGCCTTACATAAAGCAGGAAGTATACTTACCGATTCTAAGGTAGATAGTGCATTAATAATTTTAGAAGATGCTACCTTAATTTTAAAGAATATACGTGGGATAGATAGTGTAAGGTTTGCACAGGATAATAACTTGATTCGTGCGAGAGCATATCTGATACAAGGTCTATATCCGAAAGCCTTGGAGTACGCGCAAGTAGCAATGAACTATAGTGAAAAGTTAAAGCAGAATAATCTAGTTGCTGATTGTTATAGTGTAATCGGCCAGATTTATGAGCGGCAAGAAAATAATGCAAAGGCCGAAGAGTATTATAAAAAGAATTTAAAGTTAAGTAGGGTTATTGGTGATTCAGTTCGCATTTCGACTTCTTTAAGTTTATTAGGAAATATTTATGGAGCTACAAAACGATATGAAGAATCGCTAAAATGTTATAATGAAAGTTTAACCTTTATTAATCCTGATAAAAATCCAGTGCAAGCCGCAATTGCCTACGGAAATATTGGATACGTTTATTATGAAGTAGGAACGTTAGAGCAAAGTAAAAATGAATTAAAGAGTAAGACATCTTCCGATTATTTTAATAAATCGCTGGAAGCCACTAATAATGCCATGGAAATTTTTAAAAAGATTGGCAATAAAAGATTTCAAATTATTGCAGGTTTAAATACAGGATTAGTTTATAATCAAATGGGCGATTATGCCACTGCAAAAAAATGGTGTCAGTCGGCATACGATGCCGCGGTAGATTTAAAAATTCCGCCGTTGCGAAGCGATGCTTGCGAATGTTTGTATAAAAGCAATAAGGCAATAGGGAATGCTGATGAAGCGCTAAAGTATTTTGAGATTTATAAGCAGATAAGTGATTCAATAAAGAACACCGATAATGAAAGATCGATGGTTGAAAAGGAACTGAACTTCAACTATGAAAAAGAAAAGTTATCGGATAGTTTGCAGTACGCACAGAAAGAAGCAATCGCCGATTCGCAAATACAAAAGCAACGTATAGGTTTAATCTCTGCCGCAGGAATTGTAGTGCTTATTGTGCTTTTAATGGTTGTATTGATTAAAGGTAAAAAACGTTCCGAAGAATTATTACTAAACATTCTTCCTTTTGATACCGCTCAGGAATTGAAGAAGAAAGGAATGGCAGAAACTAAAAACTTTGATAGCGTAACCGTCCTCTTCACCGACTTTAAAGGCTTTACAACGATTTCTGAATTGCTTTCTCCTAAGGAACTTGTTACAGAAATTGATACTTGTTTTAAAGGCATTGATAGAATTATGGGCAAGTATAATATTGAAAAAATAAAAACAATTGGTGATGCTTATATGGCGGCTGGAGGTTTACCAACTACAAATACTACGCATCCAATTGATGTTGTAATGGCGGCTCAGGAAATTATTTTGTTCATGGAAAGTTTAAAACAAGAACGAATAAAAAATAATAAACCATTTTTTGAAATACGAATTGGAATTCACACAGGACCTGTGATTGCAGGAATTGTAGGAATAAAAAAATTCTCTTATGATATCTGGGGCGACACCGTGAATACAGCCTCTCGTTTAGAGAGTAGCGGCGAAGTCAATAAAATTAATTTGTCGGGCGCTACCTATGATTTGATTAAAGATCAGTATCAATGCGAACACCGAGGTAAGATAGAAGCAAAAAATAAAGGAAAGATTGATATGTATTTTTTGGTTGGTAAAATCCAACATAGCTAATTGATTAAACCTTAATAGTAGAAGTTGTAGTTTTCATTTACATCAAACGATATTTAGTCGTTTGTAAGTTGTATTTTCACCTAAAATTTAATAACATGGAATACAGAAAATTTGGTAGTACAGGTCTGCAAGTAAGCGCACTTTCATTCGGAACGTGGTTAACTTTCGGAAAGCAAATAGCTGATACAACCGCAGAAGAATTAATGATTAAAGCTTATGATGCAGGCATTAACTTTTTTGATAATGCAGAAATCTACGCGCGTGGAAAAAGTGAAGAGGTAATGGGAAATATCCTTAGTAAAGTAAAATGGACGCGTAGTTCGTATATGGTTTCGAGTAAGGTTTTCTTTGGATTTGAAGAGAATAAACCGAACCAACGTGGATTAAGTCGTAAACATATTATTGAAGGATGTGATGCAGCATTGAAGCGTTTACAAGTTGATTATATCGATTTATATTATTGTCACCGCCCTGACAAGGATACTCCTATTTTAGAAACTGTTCAAGCAATGAATCATTTGATTCAGCAAGGCAAGATTTTATATTGGGGAACTTCTGAATGGAGCGCACAAGAAATTTTGCAAGCTCATTTAGAAGCAGCACGTCATCATTTAATTCCGCCAGTAATGGAACAGCCGCAGTACAATATGCTGGAGCGTAAAAAAATGGAAGATGATTATTTGCATTTGTTCAAGCATCAAGGATTAGCAACTACCATTTGGTCGCCGTTGGCAAGCGGAGTGTTATCAGGAAAATATTTGTTTGACAATCCTACCGATACGCGTTTATCTATTGAGGGATTAGAATGGCTGAAAGAAAGAAATTTAACTGAAGAGCGCATCAATAAAGTAAAAGCGATTAAGAAAATTGCAGATGATATCAATGTATCGCTTCCTGTTTTCGGTATTGCATGGTGCTTGAAAAATCCGAATGTAAGCACTGTAATTTTAGGTGCAAGTAAAGTTCCTCAGTTAGAAGAAAATTTAAAAGCCATTGACGCACTTCCGTTATTAACTTCGGATGTGATGGACAATGTTGACCTTGTACTAAACAACAAACCTGTATTACCTGATTTTTAATGTCAAGATTAAAATCGATTGCTGTTAATGATACCATCCTGCATTATTCTGATGCAGGTCCTTCGAGTGGACCAATATTTTTATTTGTTCATGGAGCAGCTGCCAGTTGTAATCATGTAGCATTTCTACGCGATTACCTGATTCGAGATTTTCGCGTGATCAGTTATTCGCAGCGATTTCATTTACCGAATCATCCAAATCCTGCAGGTGAGTATGGAGCGGATATGCATGCCCGTGACCTTGTTGCGTTGATGGAGGCGCTCGAGTTGAAGGATGTTGTTTTATTAGGACATTCTTATGGTGGATTAGTTGCAGCTAGTGCAGCTATCCTGGCGCCACATTTAATCAAGCACTTATTTCTTGCAGAAGCGACGTTGCCATCGCTGGTAAATGACAATCCGATTTATCAGGAGATAATCAATATCAGAATACATGCATTCGAAAATATTAAAGCAGCCTTCGAATCAGGAGAGCCTGCTCTTGCTGTTAAATTGTTATTAGATTATGCAATAGGCGGTAAAGGATTCAATACGCTTCCCGAAGAAATTAAAAAAGACATGATTGCAAATGCTGGTTCACTTTTTCATTTAGTGTATCAGCAAGCACCACCAACAATCGCATCCGCAGAAGCATTAAAAAAATTATCAATGCCTGTTACATTGTTGTTAGGTGAAAAGTGTACACCCATGTATAAAGCTGTTGCAGAAGAATTGCAAAAAATACTTCCAACGGCACAACAAAAAATATTTGGAGGTGTAGCGCACGATTTAATTTTTGAAGCAGCAGAAGATTGTGCAATTGAAATAAAAAATACAATTTGATTGCCTTTCTAACGTTAAGTATATACGAAAGAAAAGGGGCAACTTATTCCATTAAAAAGTCGGCTTCTTTTTTCTAAATAAGATAATTTTTCAAGTAAAAAAGGTTTTTCGCGAATAAATTTTGCAACCGCTATTTTGTTGAAAAATGTAGTCAATTGTGGATAAATAGGGCTTGGGAATGAGCATATCTTTAGCTTGATTTGTAACCGGCTACAGCAGTCGGACCCGGAAACGGGAAAGCGCTGGTTTTCAAACTCAAATCAGTTTCTGGAACACTTAAAAAAGGCAATAAATAGTTGTCAGCGGAGTTGTCGCCTCTTTTAAGTCCAGAAAAAACAAAAGAGTTCAATAAAATAACAATAACCTCAATCTAAAAACGCTTTAAACGTATGTTCGTAATTAAAAGAGATGGTAAGCAGGAAACAGTAAAGTTCGACAAAATTACTGCCCGCATTCAAAAGCTTTGTTATGGTCTTTCACCAGACCATGTTAGTGCACAAATAGTTGCACAAAAAGTAATTGAAGGGGTATTTAATGGTGTTACTACAACGGAGCTAGATAACCTTGCTGCTGAAACTGCTGCCTCTTTAACTACGCGTCACCCTGATTTTGCGCAACTTGCATCGCGCATCGCGGTATCCAACCTACATAAGAACACTAAAAAAGGATTCACGGAAACAATGCGTGACCTTTATACTTTCATCGATCCAAAAACTGGAAAGAACGCTTCATTAATCGCAGAAGATGTGATGCAAATAATTGAGAACAATTCAGATCTTTTGGATTCAAGTATCATTTACGATCGTGATTTTGGATACGACTATTTCGGTTTCAAGACTTTAGAAAAATCTTACCTATTAAGAATCAACGGAAAAGTAGTTGAGCGCCCGCAACATATGTTAATGCGCGTTTCAGTAGGTATTCATAAAACGGATGTAGAATCAGCTATTCATACTTATAACTTAATGAGTGAGCGCTGGTTCACACATGCAACACCAACTTTATTCAATTCAGGTACTCCAAAACCTCAATTAAGTTCTTGCTTCTTATTACAGATGCAAAACGACAGTATTGATGGAATCTACAATACATTAAAACAAACAGCTCAGATTTCTCAATCGGCTGGTGGTATCGGACTAAGCTTACATAATATCCGTGCTACGGGTTCTTATATCCGTGGAACAAACGGAACAAGTAACGGAATCGTGCCGATGTTACGCGTGTTCAATGATACTGCGCGTTACGTAGATCAAGGTGGTGGAAAGCGTAAAGGTTCTTTTGCAGTTTACTTAGAGCCTTGGCATGCAGATATTTTCGAATTCCTTGAGTTAAAGAAAAACCATGGTAAAGAAGAATTACGTGCTCGTGATTTATTCTATGCACTTTGGATTTGCGATTTATTCATGAAGCGTGTAAAAGCAGAAGACCAATGGAGTTTATTCTGTCCGAATGAAGCACCAGGATTAGATGAGTGCTATGGAGCAGAGTTCGAAGCTTTATATACGCGTTACGAATCAGAAGGACGTGCAAGAAAAACAATTCCTGCTCGCGAACTTTGGACAGCTATCTTAGAATCGCAAATTGAAACTGGTACTCCTTATATGTTATACAAGGATGCTTGTAACGAAAAGAGCAATCAGAAAAATTTAGGTACAATCAAGAGTTCAAACTTATGTACGGAGATTGTTGAATATACAGCACCAGACGAAGTTGCGGTTTGTAACTTAGCTTCTATTGCACTTCCGCGTTTTGTAATTAACGGAAAGTTTGATCACCAAAAGCTATTTGAAATTACGTATACTGCTACGAAGAATTTAAATCGTATCATCGATGAAAACTATTACCCAGTTGTTGAAGCTCGTAATAGTAATATGCGTCACCGTCCTATCGGATTAGGTGTGCAAGGATTAGCAGATGCATTTATCATGATGCGTTATCCTTTCGAAAGTGAAGAAGCAAGAATGTTGAATCGTGAAATTTTTGAAACGATTTACTACGCAGCTATGACAGCTTCTAAAGATTTAGCGAAAGTAGAAGGTGCATATTCAACATATGAAGGTTCTCCGGTATCTCAAGGTATCTTCCAATTTGATATGTGGAATGTAACACCAACAGATCGTTGGGAGTGGGATGTGCTTCGTGAAGAAGTGAAAAAATATGGTGTGCGTAATTCATTATTACTTGCTCCAATGCCAACAGCATCTACTTCTCAAATCTTAGGTAATAACGAATGTTTCGAACCATACACAACGAATATTTATAATCGTCGTGTGTTAAGCGGTGAGTTCATCGTGGTGAACAAACATTTATTAATGGACTTAGTACGTTTAGGATTATGGGATAATTCAATGAAGAACAAAATCATTTCTGCAAATGGTTCTATTCAAAATATTCCTGAAATTCCTCAAGACATTAAAGAACTTTACAAAACTGTTTGGGAAATCAAACAACGTACAATTATCGATATGGCTGCTGACCGTGGTGCTTATATCTGCCAAAGTCAGTCGTTGAATTTATTTATCGCTGAACCAAACTTCGCTAAGCTTACATCAATGCATTTCTACGGATGGGAGCGCGGCTTGAAAACAGGTATGTACTATTTAAGAACAAAACCTGCTGCATCAGCAATTAAGTTTACTGTCGATAAACAATACGAAGCAGCGCCAGTTGCTGCTGAAGTAGCATCCGTAAATACAGAAGCAATTGTAGTTACTGCAACAAGTACAGTTCCTGAAACACCATCATCAATAGCGGTATCAACGCCAACAGCAACATCAACACCGGCTGCTGATGATTTCACAACTGATTTTGTAAGTGCTGCTGATCAGATTACTTGCTCATTAGACAATCCAGAAGGTTGCATTAGCTGCAGCGGATAAAAAATACAATCTAACCATAAACCAACCCAGTCCTGAGTGTAATTAACTCGGGACTTTTTTTATACATTAAAAATAAATTATTCCTGAAAATATAATTTTCCTTCTTTACTCATCCCCAAAGGGAAATCAATACGCTGCTTCCAACTATCTTCGTTGAGTTCAGGAATTACCTCATCTGTCATACGTTTTTCAAATAGCGCGCGACATTTATCAATCACGGTTTGCTCTAAGTTGGAGTTCGTGATTTTAAAAAAATCGACAGCCTGCGAAGGAATATGCAATAGTAACACCTGCGTATAGCCGTCAATTTCAAAAATGTCTAAAACTTTAAAAAACGAACCCGCGTTTATCACCATCATTCCGTATTTAGCCACTTCTGGTTGCACACGACCTAAGTCCGCAGCTTTATTACTTGCAATCAGGTAACGCATATTTCCTGTTGGATATCCGCCCATATGCGAGCAATCGATAAATGCAGGTTCTAAAATAATTTGCTTCGGTTGATAATTTGAAATTAACTCCGACGACAACTCTGTATCACGATAATACAGTGTTAATCCTGGGAATACTTCGTTGATTATTTTTTCTACTTCTTCGTTGGTCATTGCTTAAAATATAGGGTCGCTGAGGCTCTCGAAGCGTGGTCGCTGAGGCTCTCGAAGCGTGGTTACTAAGTACCTTGAAGTACGAAACCCGGCCCTTCGAGCGCCTCAGGGACCGCCTTTCCCTCGCTAGTAATAGCGCAGAGCCTTAAGTAACAAATGCTTTAATCCAAATAAAACACTTAAAAAGTAACACTCACTAAACTCTCTACTTTATCCCTCACAATCTTCACCTGTACCGTATCGCCTTTAGAGAATTTACCAAGGGCTTTCATGTAACTCATCATATCAACTACTTTTTCTTCTCCTATTTGCGTTACAATATCACCTGCTTTTAATCCTGCTTTTGCAGCTGGTTTGTTTTCACTCACACCATCAATGCGCATTCCTGCTCCATCAAACCCATAATCAGGAACAACACCTAATGTTACTTTAAATCGTGGCGCATCTTCGTTGTTCTCTTCTTTCGTCTTGATGAAATTTAATTTTCCTTTATCATCTAATCGCTGTACTAATTGAACAATGTAATTCATGATGGCAACTTCACCAGGATAGTTGATTAAATTTTCATCATCGCTTGGCTTATGATAATCGTTGTGCGTACCACTGAAAAAATGTAACACCGGAATATCTTTCAAATAAAACGAAGTATGATCCGAAGGACCAACACCTGATTCAGTAGTTTTTGTTTTTAAACTATCTACTTTAATATAGTTCATCGTAATCTTCCATGCATCAGAAGTTCCAACTCCATTTATCAAAACAGTCGGTTCTTCTTTTTTCAAACGACCAACCATATCCATGTTTAACATGTAATTCATTTTGTTTAAAGCGAGCGTAGGATTTTTTACAAAATAACCAGAGCCTAATAACCCTTTCTCTTCTCCCGAATAAGCCATGATTAAATAATTATTTCCTTTCGGACCATTTGCTTTTAAATAACGTGCTAATTCAATTAATGCTGCTGTACCGCTGGCATTATCATCTGCACCATTATGCACTGCTGGTTCTCCTCTGTAAAGCGATTCATGTCCGCCAGTACCTAAATGATCGTAATGCGCACCAATCACAACCGTGTTTTCAGCTTTATTATCAATGAACCCAATAATATTATGTCCGCTGACTTCCTCTTTCTGAAGTTTTGTAGTCATACTTACATTACAATTTCCATTCTTTAATTGCGTTGCCATTGCACCTTTCACAAACGCAACAGGAATACTACTCACGGTGATGCGTTTACTAAAATCAATTTCAGGATCTTGTTCATCTTTGCTACTGTTGATGAAGATAACTCCCATTGCTCCGAATTTAATTGCATTGTTAATACGCGTTCGGATATCTGCATCATCGATATACTTACTATGTGGACCAGCATGATCAGGAGTGCCATATTCCATTACGAGAATAAATGGTAAGCGGTCCGTTGCTTGTAACTCTGAATAATCATTGAAATTATTTTTGGTAGAAATAATTCCGTAGTTCATATACTTGGTTACACCACTGATGCTTGTATCATTCGAGTAGGGAAGTAAGAAAAAATCATCATTCGCTTTCGCTGCTTGATTGTTTATTGTCATAGCACAAGAAGCATCCATGCTCACCGACTTTACAAATTTAAATTCCTGTAAGTAGCCGTTCGTACCTTTTTCTTTCAAGCCAATTTCTTTGAACTGCTTGCTGATGTAAGTATAAGCCAACACTTCACCTTTAGTCCCTGGCTCTCTTCCACCATACTCATCCGAGGCAAGTGTAGATATATGCTTTTTCAGATTAGGAATTACTTTCGCATCGTTCAGCTGTGCATAGCCGTTAGTAATTGTAGCAACAGCAATCAGTAATAAAATTCTTTTTTTCATAATTTTAATTTTAATTAAAAAGACCGGAATTACCCGGCCTTTCTTATTACGACATCCAACTCTTCACATCGTCTAAAGAAGGAAGAGATGATTCAATTTTTAATTTCTTTCGCATTCCGCCTAAATCGTTAAACAACTTATTAGGGTTCATTGTTTTTAGTTGTTGGCTCGTTGTGATACCCATCTTCATCAACACTTCGTCCCAAGGAGAAGGAACACCGTCTAATACTGCCTCTTCTTTCACAACGCCTGCACCTGTTAATTCAGGACGCATCTGAGGGAAGAACAAAACATCTTGAATAGAAGGAGAATTCGTCATAATCATCGATAATCGATCAATACCAATTCCTAATCCTGAGGTAGGAGGCATACCGAATTCAATTGCACGAAGGAAGTCTTCATCCAACATCATTGCTTCCTCATCGCCACGCTTACCTAACTCTAATTGCTCTTCAAAACGTTTACGTTGATCGATAGGATCATTTAACTCAGAGTAAGCATTGCAAATTTCTTTACCATTACAAATCGCTTCAAAGCGTTCTACTAAACCTTCTTTGCTGCGGTGCTTCTTCGCCAGCGGACTCATCTCTACTGGATAATCCGTAATGAATGTTGGCTGTATTAATTTCGGCTCGCAAAACTCACCGAAGATTTCATCAATAATTTTTCCTCTACCTAATGACGCATCTACTTCAACACCTAACTCCTTCGCTGCTTCACGCATCTCTGCTTCATTCATTTCAGAAATATCTACTCCTGTAAAATGTTGAATCGCTTCATACATTGTAAAACGTTTCCAAGGACGAGCGAAGTTAATCATGTTCTCACCAACCTGTACTTCTGTTTTACCATGTAAGTCTAAAGCAATTTTCTCTACCATTGCTTCTACAGTTTCCATCATCCAGTTATAATCTTTGTACGCAACATACAATTCCATTTGCGTAAACTCTGGATTATGAAAACGCGACATTCCTTCGTTGCGGAAATCTTTTGCAAATTCAAATACACCATCGTAACCACCAACAATCAAACGCTTCAAGTAAAGCTCATTCGCAATACGTAAGTATAGCGTCATGTCGAGCGTGTTATGATGTGTTTTAAACGGACGAGCAGCAGCACCACCATACAAAGGTTGAAGAATAGGAGTTTCTACTTCTAAGTATCCTTTTTCATTCAAGAACGAACGCATGCTGTTTACCAGCTTCGAGCGCTTCACAAATGTTTCACGCACATGTGGGTTCACAATTAAATCCACATAACGCTGACGATAACGTTGTTCAGGATCACTGAATGCATCGAATACTTCTCCGTCTTTTTCTTTCACCGTTGGTAATGGATGTAACGATTTAGAAAGAATCGTAAATTCAGCAACGTGAATAGAAAGTTCTCCCATCTGCGTGCGGAAAGCATATCCTTTTGCACCGATGATATCACCTGTATCAATTAATTTTTTGAAAACAGTATTGTATAACGTCTTGTCTTCTCCCAGACAAATCTCATCACGTTTAAAGTAAAGTTGAATTCTTCCTTGCGCATCTTGCAATTCAGCAAATGAAGCATTGCCCATAATGCGGCGCGACATAATACGGCCAGCAACTACTACTTCTTTAAACGCATCCGGGTTAGCATCAAAGCCTGCATGAATTTGTTCTGAATAACAATTCACAGGATATAATGCAGCAGGGTAAGGATTAATACCCATGCTTAATAATTCTTCGAGACTCTTACGACGAAAAATCTCTTGTTCTGATAAATGTTGCGACATATTTCTTTTCCTTCACAAAGTAGTTTGCAAAGGTAAGTTTTTTACCCTATTTTCTAGAATGCCGATAAAGTAATAACCGTAAATTTTCTGTTATACTTCTTTACGAAGTCGTGCTACCGGAATATTCAGTTGTTCACGGTATTTTGCCACGGTACGGCGAGCAATGTTATAGCCTTTGCTATTTAGTAACTCAGCCAGTTTTTCGTCTGGCAAAGGCTTACGCTTATCTTCTCCACCAATGGCATCTTCAAGAATTTTTTTAATCTCACGACTCGATGCTTCTTCACCTGAATCGGTTTGTAATCCTTCAGAGAAAAAATATTTCAGTAAAAAAGTACCATACGGTGTTTCCACATATTTACTATTTGCAACCCTCGATACAGTTGAAATATCCATCTGCACCATCTCTGCAATATCCTTTAAAATCATGGGCTTCAACTGACGTTCATCGCCACTCAAAAAATATTCTTTCTGATGTTCCATGATAGCTTGCATGGTAGTGTATAATGTAATTTGTCGCTGACGAATAGCATCAATAAACCAACGTGCTGAATCAATCTTCGATTTAATAAAAGTGATTGCTTCTTTGTTCACACTTTTTTTATCGCGCGCATAGGCTTGTAACATTTCCTGAAACGAACGACTCACACGAAGGTCTGGTTCATTGCGAGAGTTGAGAGACAGTTCTAACTCATCATTGTTCACCATCAAAATAAAATCAGGAATAATTTGCTGAGAGCTGCGTGTCTCCTCTGCAGAACCACCACCCGGACGAGGATTTAAAGCAACAATATCATGAATTGCTTCTTTCAATTGCTCGTCGGTGAGCTCTAAATTTTTCTGAATTTTCTCGTAATGCTTCTTACTGAACTCATCAAAATAATCGTGAATAATACGATACGCAATTTCATGCGGATGATGTTCTTGTTTCTTGCGATCTAACTGAAGCAATAAACACTCGCGTAAGTCGCGCGCAGCAATACCAGCAGGGTCTAATGTCTGAATTACTTTTAACGTTTCCTCTAACTCTTCACGTGTTGTTTGAATATTTTGCGAGAACGATAAATCATCTACAATCGAATTCAAATCACGACGTAAATATCCATCATCATCTAAACTACCAATTAAATGTTGCGCAATAATATAATGATGGTTATCGAGTGGTAATAAACCTAAAGAAGAAAGTAAAATATCCTGAAAAGAAACACTGACAGTGATAGGTGTTTCTTTTTTTTCATCGTCGGGAGAAGTGTTGTTTGCATTCGTTTTGTAATAAGGAATATCATCATCGTCGATGTAATCTTCAATATCAACATCCTCATCTTTATCAATCAAATCTTCTTCTTTTTCATCTTCAAAATCGTCCTGCTCTTCTTGCTCCTCTTCCTCATTGATTTCATCTTCGTTGCTATCTAATTCCGGATCTTCTTCATCACCTTCTTCTAATGCAGGATTAATTTCCAGCTCTTCTTTAATGCGTTGCTCCATCGATGCTGCAGGCACCTGCAACAATTTCATCAACTGAATTTGCTGTGGCGATAACTTCTGAAGTAACTTCTGATGGAGTCCTAATTTTTGCATAACTGAAAGTACAAATATAGGTTAATAGGGAAGGGAATAAAAGGGTTTTTTAAATGCGCTGAAGAAAAAAATCGGTGTGAGATAAATTTATTAATTCAAATTTCTCCTACGGTTAACTACCTCCCTAAATCCCTCCGAAGGAGGGATTTTCTAAAAACCACGTTCCTCTCCTTTGGAGAGGTTAGGAGAGGTCTGTAATTTTTGGTATCCTGTACAAAAAACAGGGTGGGTTTATATAGGTGCGGGTTTAAACCCGCACCTATATGATAATCATCAATTGTATTTATCCCTTAC
>CAMBYJ010000010.1 GCA_945872015.1 Chitinophaga pinensis
CAGCATTGAATATGTCCGGATTATCAAACATAAGTAATTTAAATTGTGTTTTATTATTAAGCTCAATTAATGCGACTACTTCTCAACTAAACGGAGCATTTCTTAACATTCCAACATCAATTTCGACTTGTTACAGCATTTCAATTCCAAACTAACCTTAACTATGAAAAAAGCTATACTAAACATCAAATTATTTAATAAATTATTTTTAATAATTTTATTAAATATTATTACGATTCAAGGATTTTCACAGGTTAGAAAACCTTTTACACAAAGAACATCTGCATTTACTCCTACAAGGACAATTTATAGTATAAATGGTGATTTCACTATGATTGGCAATACCAATCTTACCTTGCAGAATTATACAACAACGGGCCTTAATAGTAACAACAACATGATTAAGGTTGATACGGATGGAGATCCGACAACAAATAACTCTTCCTCATCGGAGTTAACATTTTCAACAGAAAATCAGGCTAACCCTGCATGCAGCCAGGTTGTATTTGCTGGACTATATTGGTCGGCGAGAACCGATGGAACGCCAACAGAACTTCAAAAAAGAACAATAAAATTCAAAGGACCTAATCAAAGTAATTATACTACCTTAGAAGCTACTTCAGGAGATATTTACTATCCAGGCGATGATAATATGTACGTTGGATACGTGGAAGTAACGTCGCTTGTTCAACAAGGAGGCATTGGAAATTACTCTGTTGCTGATATTGCTTTAACTACTGGTAATGGGGGGTCTACGGGTTATTACGGCGGCTGGGGGCTTGTTGTTGTTTATGAAAATTCAAAAATGCAAAAGCGAGATGTTACTGTATTTGACGGCTATGCCTATGTAGTTGGTGGAACTGCACAATGGAACTTACCAGTTACTGGATTCAATACTGTTTTAAGCGGGCCCGTTAACACAAAACTTGGAATGATTGCCGGCGAAGGTGATGTTGGTATTACGGGTGATAAATTTGAAATTCAAAAGCAAAATACATCTAACTGGCAACTGTTAAATCACGCAAGTAATGTAACAAACAATTTCTTTAATAGTTCAATTTTTACGGGAAACAATTCGAGAAATCCTAATCTTGTAAATAACACAGGAATGGATATCAGTATGTTTACTATTCCTAATGTTAATAATGAGGTAATTACTAATGGTCAAACATCAACTACATTTCGATATAGTTCAACTCAGGATACTTATATTATATATTCTATTTGTATGGCGGTTGATGCCTACGAACCACTTGTTGAAGGTTTTTTGTCATTAGTTAACATAAACGGCACTCCTACCTCAAGTTCAAATATAACAGTCAATCCAGGAGATAATGTTCAATATAAAGTTCAAATCCGTAATAAAGGAAATGAACCTGTGAACAATACTAGAATTGAAATACCATTACCGTATGCTGCTATATCTTATCTTGGAAGTACTACAAATGCTTACACACCTGCAACAACTACAACACAAACGTATATTGATGCAAATGCAAGTGCAAATGGATCATTAATATGGGACTTTGGCACACTACCAGTGCCATCAAACCCTGATGACTTACTCGGTGAATTAGTATTTAATCTTAAAGTTTCAGAAGATTGCGAATTATACCAGAATTATAATTGCGCAGCACCACAAGTAGAGATTAACGGTTCTATTTCTGGGATAGGAGTAAACACAGGAATACAAGTTGATGACCAACCATTTTATGTAGGATACACTCAAAACGGTTCTTGTTCATCAGAGCCAGTACTTGGACCATTTAATATTAATATTGATTCCTATAATTGGGTTGCTACTAACTGTAGCTTGGGCGACACCACGCGTGAATTTTATTTTTGCAATAGAACAACACCAATTCCTATTACTGATGTCATTGGTTTTTACCCAGCGGGAACGAGATTTTTTAATACAGGATTAACAATTGAATACACATTAAACAATCCATTTCCTAATCAGGCCGGTATCGCAAATTATAAAGCACTTTTACCATCAGGATGTTTATTAGCATTTTCATTAACTATCAATAATACTGTAATAAATTCAATTCCTAATGTGTCTACATCAGCAGTTAATTATTGTAACGGAGCACAATCAATACCTTTGACTGCTACAACTAGCAATCCTTCATATCAGTTATTCTATTTTGAGCCAGGAAGTACTATTGCTCAAACAGCAATAACACCTTCAACATTAGTAAACGGAACAATAATATACGAAGTAGCAGAAGGTCCTTCTTCAAGTTGTATAAGCACATCAAGAGCAAATATCCCGGTAACCATAAACCCAAATCCTACAATAACTGCAACAGTAAATCAAATACCATGTTATGGTTCATATGGCAATGTGGAATTAACAAGTAATGGAGGTACAGGTTTGCTCTCATACAGTAACAACAACGCACCAACTACAACCTTGATCGAAGGAGAATATATATACATTGTAATTGATGAAAACGGTTGTACGGATACTACAGTTGCCACAGTTAACCCAGCACCTTCCTTACCAAATGCTCCAACTGTAGCATGTTATGAATCCTACGCCTGGAACAGCAACACATGTCAGTATGACATTACAGGAACACAACCTCCTCAACCAACTTTATCATGCTGGGCAAATGCAACATTTAACAATTCAACTTGTCAGTGGGATATAACAGGAACACAACCACAGCAACCAACATTAGCATGTTATGAAACAGCCGAATTTAATAATACAAGCTGTCAGTGGGATGTAACAGGAACTCAACCACAGCAACCTGCATTAGCTTGTTATGAAACCACTACCTTCAACACAACATCATGTGCTTGGGATGTAACGGGAACTCAACCACAGCAACCTACATTAGCTTGTTATGAAACCGCTACCTTCAACACAACATCATGTGCTTGGGATGTAACGGGAACTCAACCACAGCAACCTACATTAGCTTGTTATGAAACTGCTGCATTTAACAATACGACTTGTTCGTGGGATATTTCTGGCAGTCAACCAGCACTGCCTGCATTAGCTTGTTATGAAACAGCTACCTTCAACACAACAGCTTGTGCTTGGGATATAACGGGAACACAACCACAACAACCAACATTAGCTTGCTACGAGACTGCGTCATTCAATACAACTTCTTGTGCTTGGATTATAACAGGATCTCAACCTTCTGCTCCATCAATTGCTTGTTATGAAACTGCAACTTGGAACGGAACAACTTGTCAGTATGATGTAACAGGCACTCAACCGTTGCAGCCTTCTTTAGCTTGCTATCAAACGGCATCATTTAACAGTAATTCTTGTCAATGGGTGATAACCGGTAGTCAACCTGCGCAACCATCATTACTCTGTTATCAAACAGCGACTTTCAACAATACATCTTGCTGTTGGATAGTAACAGGTAGCAAGCCTCCAAAGCCAACTTTAGCTTGTTACCAAACTGCTTACTTTAGCAATGTTTACTGTCGTTGGATTGTAAATGGTACACAACCTACACAGCCTTCTCTTGCTTGTTACCAAACTGCTGCATTTAACAATACAACTTGTTCGTGGGTGGTAACTGGGACACAGCCTTCAGCTCCTACTTTAGCATGTTATCAAACAGCAAGCTTTAACAATGCAACTTGTACATGGAATGTTTCTGGAAGTCAACCGGCACAACCGACATTAGCTTGTTATGAAACAGCTACCTTCAACGCAACATCATGTGCATGGGATATAACGGGAACACAACCACAGCAACCAGCATTGGCTTGTTATCAAACGGCATCATTTAACAGTAATTCTTGTCAGTGGGTGGTAACCGGTAGTCAGCCTGTGCAGCCTTCTTTAGCTTGTTACCAAACAGCTAGCTTCAACACTACATCATGTCAGTGGGATGTAACAGGAACACAACCTGCACAACCAACTTTAGCATGTTACCAAACAGCTTCATTCAACACTACATCATGCCAGTGGGATGTAACAGGAACACAACCTGCACAACCAACTTTAGCATGTTACCAAACAGCTTCATTCAACAATACATCTTGCTCATGGGTTGTAACGGGTTGCAAGCCTCCAAAGCCAACTTTAGCTTGTTATCAAACAGCTTATTTTAGCAATACCTTTTGCCGTTGGATTGTGAATGGTACTCAACCAACTCAACCGACCTTAGCATGTTATCAATCTGCAACATTCAACAATACATCGTGTTCTTGGGTAGTAACTGGATCGCAACCAGCTCAGCCAGCATTAGCTTGTTACCAAACTGCGAACTTTAATTCGACAACTTGCTCTTGGGATGTAACTGGAACTCCAAATTCTCCTATTACTACTAATGCGACAACTTGCAGCAGCTATACTTGGAATATTAATGGCCAGACCTATACACAATCTGGCAACTATTACTACAATTCAAATTGTCAAGACTATGTGCTATCACTTAACATTACACCTAGTGTTAAAGCGCCTGCTACCCCATCTATTATTTTAGGGCCTACTAATAACCTATGTAACATGCAAAATGTAGTTTATTCAGTTACTAATGTTACTGGTTTAACATATAATTGGATGGTCCCTTCAGGAGCAACAATTGTTAGCGGACAAGGTACGAATTCAATTATTGTAAACTTTAGCTCGACATTAGGTTCTTGCAATACTTGCTCTGGCCCACAAATTACTGTTTCAGCTTCTAACGGCTGTTTATCTAGCCCTGTAAGACGTCTTTCTATTACGATATACCCCAATAAGCCTGGAAGTATTACAGGACCATTTAATACAACTCCAAATCAAATTGTAACCTATAGTATTTTACCAGTTCCTGGCGCTACATCTTATACATGGCAAAAATCAGCAGGATGGACAATTATTTCTGGACAAGGAACCACAAGTATTCAAGTTATTGCTGGTACCACAAGAGGAAAGATATTGGTAAAAGCGAACAATGATTGTGGCTCAAGCGGCTTTAGATTAAAATATGTTAACTCATGTTATACTATTAGAATAATTGGTAATGATGTTAAATCAACAACTAAAATATATCCTAATCCAACAAATGGTATTTTAAATATTGAAACATCAAAATCAATAGAAAAAATTGAGATTTTGAATTTGCTAGGATCGGTTATTTCTACTTTTGGCAATGAGCGACTTTTAGATTTATCATCTTACCATGATGGCATTTACTTAATACGAACAACCACTGATGAGGGGGTTGAACTTAAAAGAGTAGAAGTTATTCATTAAAATCAGATTTAATTATTGACAAAAAAGCCACTCTTTCAAGTGGCTTTTTTGTCATCAATCTTATCTATATAATGAATTTGCTTATTTGAATACTGATTTTTCCTGATCAGATAAATTTTTGAGAATAGTCTTAAATAATAGATTAAAATATTGACTTTTTACTAATTTCATATATACAAAATAAACATTAATATTTAATTATGAAAACGCCTTTACATCAAATGGTAAAGCTATTTGTTTTTGTTGCTATTGTTACAACCTTCATCAGCAATAAATCATTTGCTCAAGTCATCAAAACTGAGAGTTTCGATGGCACCACTTTTCAGCCAGCAGGCTGGTCATTAAATCCAATCATCGGAAATCCGGTATGGGTTCGTAGGACAGCAGGTCCTAATAATTTATTTTTTCCTCATAGCGGAGCTGCGATGGCAAGATTCTCCATCAGCTTAACACAAACGGGAACCCAACAAGCTTTAATTACTCCAGTAATTGATTATTCTCAAACAAATGGAGCTACTCCTACTTTCAGCATGTATATGTATCGCGACAGTTTATCAACTGCTGGAGATAGTATCACTGTTATGGTAAATACAGCAGCTACTGCTGCAGGTGCAACACGCTTAGGGGCTGTAGCGCGTAGTCGTTATTTTAATCTGCCCAATAACGAATTAAGCAATGGTTGGTATTTATACACATTCAACATTCCATCAAACTTTAATACAAATACCAACTATATCATTTTAAATGGTACAAGTCAAGGTGGAAGCAATATGTTTGTTGATGATGTACAATGGGATGAATACCCTACTCAATGCAGTGGGCAACCTTCAGCAGGTTCGATTTCATCAGCAACGTCATTAATTTGTGGAGGTAATGGTTCAGCTGATTTAACTATCAGTGGTGGATCGGCAGGATTTGCTGGTATCACTTATCAATGGGAATCCGCTACAGACTCAGTAAATGGTCCGTGGACAGCTTTAGGAACATCATCAAGCACTATTAATTCAGGAACATTAACATCAACAACTTATTTCCGTTGTTATGTTGGATGTACAGCATCTGGTTTAGCAGACAGTGCTTATTACAAAATCATTGTGAACCCTAATCCTAATCCAACAGTAACTACAACACCAAATAGTCCAATAGTAGCTTGCTCTGGAAACTCTGTGACAATTACTGCAAATGGCGCAGGAACTTATTCATGGTCGCCTGCTACAGGATTAAACACAACAACAGGAAGTACTGTAATAGCTACATTAACTGCACCTACTACCTATACTATTATTGGAACGGATGCATTTGGTTGTACAGGAACTCGCAACGTTACGGTTAATATTTCGAATGCACCAGTATTCAATTTGTTTGCGAACAGAACATCTGTTTGTGATGGCGATACAACTTTACTAAGAGCATTTACACAAGGTGGTGGACCGGGTGGATTTGGAACTCAATATGCGTGGAGCACTGGCGCAACAGGTAATACAACTATAGTAACTGTAAACGGTTCTACTACTTACACCGTAACTGCAACAAATCAGGCAGGTTGTACTTCAACAAACAACATTACAATAAATACAGTTCCTGGAGTTAATCCAAACTTCGGATATAATACAAACAATCAAGTAATAACATTCTCTGATAGTTCTAATGGTGCAATCAGCTGGTTATGGTTATTTGGTGATGGTAATGCTTCATTCTCTCAAAACCCCACTTACAGCTATTCAGCATCGGGAACATATGATGTAACGTTAATTGTTTCTAATGGAGTTTGTGGTTCTGATACTATTGTAAAAACTATTACTGTTCAGTTAACAGGATTAGAAAATAATGCATCAGCAATTGGAATGAATGTTTATCCTAATCCGGTTTCTGATATTGCTACTATTCAATTTGCTTCTTACGAGTCGACGGCAACTATCTCTGTTGTTAATGCAATCGGACAAGTAGTTTATTCAAAACAAGTTGCTTCTGCAAATGGAAACAACTTCAATGAAACAATCGACTTTAGTCAATTAGCCAACGGGATTTATTCTGTTAAAGTAATTACTGCTTCAGAAACTCGTGTTATGCAAATTGTAAAATAATTTTACTTCGATTTAAGTTTAAATCCCCGCCATAAGCGGGGATTTTTTTAGAACTTAATTGTTGATTTCTTATTCAAGATAATAACACACGAACTATTATTTAGAATAAAAAAGACAGTGCGAATTGGGCATGGAATGAATGCGTAAAAAGAGATTCAACTAATGCACAAGCAAAACAGTTACTAGTCAATCCCGTTTGGTGAATAAAAAAAGATAATTATACCTAAGGATTTTATCAGATTCGATTTATTGATACGAATGGAACTTCTTCAACCAGGAAATTGCAAGTCTTTCATTAGTGTGCAATCATCAACTTTGTTGTATAGCTGAATTGATTTCCTTTCAGATTGATTAAATAAATTCCTGAAATAAAATCATTACAATCAATACTGATTGTTTGTTCTCCATTTTGCAGCAAGACTTCTTTGCGTAAAACAATTTTTCCAGTAATATCAGTTATAATCAAACTAGCCACAGCATTTAAAGTTGATAGTATTTTAATATCTGATTTATTATTTGCTGGATTCGGATAAACTGTCATTGCAACTCCATTCGATTTAATTTCATTGACATTAACAGTGACCACCGCAATTGCAGAAATATTATCACAACCATTGCTATCTGTTACAGCAACGGTATAATTACCTAGCTGTGTAAACATGTAAGATTTTGCATTTGCTCCAGGAATAACACTTCCATTTAAATACCATTGATAACCGAGTCCTGTTTGCAATGACACTAGTGAATCTGGATACATCGCAATTGAATTTCCGCTTGATGGCGCAACAACTTCGATGTATGAACTATAAGTAATTGAATCAGTTCCATTACCATTGGCAACGACTAATGTTACAGGATAAAATCCAGCATTTGCATAAGTGACTGATGGATTAGCATCCGAAGAAGAAACTGGCAAACCGCCTGGAAAATACCATTGCTGCGATGATGGTCCACCTGTAGATGTATTGATATAGGTTATACTCTTGCCCTCACAAACTTGTTTGTCTGAAACTGTAAATAATGCAGTTGGCAACACAATAGATGTAGTTTCCAAAGTGATATTATCAAGGTATAAACAATTGCCGTAATGGCCACGATTCTGAAATGCAATTCGCAATTCTCCTTGATTTAAATACGATGATAAATCAATAGAATCAGTTCTCCACTGATTTGAACCTGGAATATAGAATGCAGCAGTATCTCCTGATGTTGCTAAATCAGTATATCCTTTAACATAAACTTCCTGATAAGTTGATCCACAATCTGAAGAAACCATAACGGCCAATGTATCATAATAGTCCACGCTATAACGTGCGTAAGCAACATCAAATTTTAATAATGCACTTTGCAAATCAGAAGTATTAAAACGAGGCGTATAGATTTCATCATATTTACCACTCACATCATTACTATAATTGTCAAAATAAATTGAATTTTGACTTTGCCCATAGGCACCAGCGTTACCTGTTAATGTCCATTCAATTCCATCTTCACCATCATCATAAAGGCTCCAATCATATGCTAAATTATTTTCAAAGCCTTCTGTTAAAGAAAAAGCATGAACAGCTGAAACATGAATATACCCCTGACGAACTACCGTATTATTACTTGAATTACCCGACACCAATAAAGACACTAAATAATCGCCAGGTTGCGAGTAGACAACTGTAGGATTATTAGCATTAGATATTGAAGGATTACCTCCTTGAAAATACCATTGTAACGTATTTGCGCCTGTACTTAAATTCGTAAATTGTACTTGCTGATTTTCACAGATTATTTGTTTATCAGACATGAAATCAGCTATTGGATTTTCATTCTTATTCAAAGGCGACTCCCATACTCCTTTTCCATAATAAGCAACTCTTAATTTCGACAATCCGGTTCCGTCTTGATAAATCATCAAATCACGTATCTGAGCAACAGTTGGAAGACCTCCAGAATAATTCAACCAATTATTCATTGATGAATTTCGATAATAGACACCAGCAGCATTAGCAATATAAATTGCTTCGTCAGTACTGTAATAATCATTTACTACATTAATCATGTTCAACCCTGGATAATTACTCGTATAATTAACCCATGTTTGACCTCTATCTTGTGAACGATAAATTCGAGAGTTACATGTAACGTAGATAATATTAGTATCACTTTTTACTACCTCTATTGATGCAGCAACATTAGTAGCATAAGGCAAGGTGAAAATCGCAATAGTAGGATTCGCGGACTTTGCATCTTCAATGCGATACACTCTTGCATTATCTGTTACTACATAAACCACATCCGACTTTAACGGATTCACTTTAATTCCTCGAATGGTATGACCTAATGCAGCAACAACGCTCCAGTTTATTGAACCATTGTAAATATTAGATGAAACACATAATGTATCACGTCCAGCATAAGCGGTATTAGTATCAGAAGGACAAAAAGAAATACGAGTATTACCATCACACTTAACAGGCAAATTAATTGAAACACTACCACCATTTGGAACCAGTCTTCTTCGCTGATTTTCGCTCAAATAATAAACATAATTATTTCGCGTATAATCGAAATCACATCGCGCGCCCCAATCGCCACCACGGTTACACTTCCAGGTGGTTAGCGAATGAAACAACTCGCCATTATCTTGTGTACCGATACTGATTAAATCTTCTCTCGTTTTACTTTGTGCTGCATGATAAATTTCTGTTGCATTGATTCCATCACTCTTAGGCGACCAGAATGAACCACCATTTGTACTTAGCCAAACACCACCATCGTTAGCATTCCAAAGTTGAGAGTGATTATATGGATTCACTAAAATATGATGCATATCGGTATGAAGATTAGCATACCATTGTGTTAGTTGCGTCCAGTTAACACCACCATCAGTCGACTTCCAAACAACATGCGAAGCAACATAAACCGTGTTTGGGTCATCAGGATCCGCACAAAAAGTAAAATTATAATTTCCTTGTCCGCCACCATTTGCATCGTAGCCGGTTAAACTCTGACTCGGATTATTGTAAACAGTGTTAAAAGAATTTCCTCCATCAGTCGATTTAAAAATAGTTCCTTCATCGCAGTTCATAGCAACATAAACAATGTTTGAATCGGCGGGACTAACGCCAAGGCGTATACCCTGTCCGCCATTTGAACCTGGAGGAGTTAACCCGTTTGTAATTTGATTCCATGTTTCTCCTCTATCTTCTGATTTAAAAAGTGCATCAAATGTAACAGCATAAAGCGTGTTTGTTCCACTATTTGCTTTCCAACACATATCTGTAAACTGACCTCCTATACGTTTGCATATCCAAGTCTGACCACCATCAGTTGTTTTCCATATTCCGTTATTAGTAGCTGCTATCAACGTGAGATGATCATTAGGGTCCATCAATAATTCAATGGCCATTCTGTTTCCAATTGACGAATTAACTAACGTCCATGTTACACCAGCGTTCACCGTTTTATAAACGCCATAGCTGGTTCCATAATAATTTGGATCACCTGTTCCTAGGTAAATAATACTATCATTTGTATAATCGATACAAACAGAAGCACACTGCGCATTTGGCAATACATCTGTTCCCACAATGCTCCATGATATTCCGTTATTATTGCTTTTGTACAACCCACCAGAGGCTGAAGTGGAATACATGATTGAAGAATCAGTCGGATGAAATTTTATTTGCGTACAACGTCCAATTCCGTTTATTTGTCCGCTTATATTAGATGGAAAAAGTACTGGACCGGTGCATGTCCAATTGCCCGCTATTTGAGCATTTGTATATCCAATAGAAATTAAAGATAGCCAAAGTAAAACAACTTTCAATTTCACACTCATGGTCTTGCCTCCTTCCATAAAAGTAATTGCTGATGCGGATATAAAATAGATCCATCGGATTGCACGAAAGGTAGCACTGTTAATTTCCAATGCTCAAAACGCTTACATTCGTAGCGATACTTTTCATATTTATGTTCTTTATCTAAACCAAAAAAACGTTCGAGCCAGGTAGATTTTTCTTTCTTCTCCTTTTCTGATGCTCCTTTCATCCCCATCGTTTCTTCTTCTTCCAACGGAATAACTTTCCCTTTCCAAAACGAATCATAGGCTTTTTGAGTCTCGAAATAATTAGCAGTTGAATCATCCATCATAGCTATCCAATATGGATACTTGGAATAATTTAAGTTTGATGACTGAGCATTTCCATGAATAGAAATCAAACAGCCAACAAACAATAAGAATAGAAATCGCATTGGGTATTTTTTTCAAAAATAAGATTAATACTGATGTTTCAGTAATAGGTATAAAAAAGAAAAGTCCTAAAAAAAATTTCAGGACTTTAAAATAGCAATCTAACTAATATTACCCGCCAAAGACCTTTTTCAATAAATCGCTTGTACGCGCAATAGGGTCTTTCCTAATTTGCAATTCTTCTTCTGCCACCTTCACAAACAAACCATCAATGGCTTTCTCTGTTGCGTACTGTACTAAATCGGGATTAACCTTTTCTACAAATGGAATTTTGTTATACTTTGTAATGACCAATTCCCAATTTTTTGTCGCCCCTACTTTATCTAAGGAAGCTTTTATAATTGGCTTGAATGCTTCGACAAGCATGGCTCTCGATTTTGCTTTCAAGTATTCCGTTCCTGCATTATCTGAACCTTTCACAATATTGATGGCATCAGTAATTGTCATATCCGAAATAACCTTTGTGAAAATATCCTTTGCTGATGATCCAGCATCTTCAGCTGCACGGTTAACAGATAAAATTACATCGTCACATTCTTTATTTAATCCAATGCTTCGTAATTTATCTTCAATCTTTTTGGCATCGGGAGGAAATAGAATTTTAATTTTCGGATTACCAAAGTACCCATCGATTTTAGAAACAGTGGTGGAACCGTTAACAGCGCCTTTACTCAATGCTTCTTTCAAAGCTTTGCCAGCTTCTTCCTCTGTAAATCCTTTGGGAACCGTTGGAAGTGTAAGTTGTTTTTCTGCTTTCTTTTTTAAATCGTTGAGGTTTTGTGCTGTAGCAGTTATTGCTAAAAATGCTAACGAGATAGCTAATATTAGTGATTTCATACTTTGAATTTTATACCTAACGCAGGTTTTGCAATATTAATGTATTGATGGATAAATATTCTACATTCAAATAGAATATTCAACAAATAAAAAAGGGACTTTCGTCCCTTGGTAATCTCATAAATAAGATTTTAAATATTTATTACTTCTATTGCTTTTCAGTTTTCGAAGTGCTCCTTCTTTAATCTGGCGCACACGTTCGCGGGTTAATTGAACATTTAGACTTATCTCATCTAGCGACATATTATGCGTATGTCCGATTCCGAAAAACATTTTAATAATTTGAACTTCCTTTGCAGATAGAACACTTAAATACCTATTGATATCCTCAGCCATTGACTCTTGCATCATATTAGTATCCGTATTGACAGAATCATTTCCATCTAAAATATCGAGCAATGTACTACTATCCTCACTGCTATCTAATGGTGCATCAATAGAAACCGGCCTTGCTGAAACACGCATTACATCAGTAATATGATTGGTAGAATAATTTAAAACTTCAGCTAGCTCTTCGGCACTTGGTTCCCTTTGGAAATCTTGTTCTAATTTTGAAAATGATTTACGGACTTTGTTTAATGTTCCAATTTGATTTAGAGGTAAACGAACCAACCTCGATTGTTCTGCAATTGACTGTAAAATACTTTGACGAATCCACCAAACAGCATAGGAAATAAATTTAAAGCCTTTGGTTTCATCAAATCGTTGTGCAGCCTTTATCAATCCTAAATTGCCTTCATTGATTAAGTCGGGTAAACCCAAACCTTGATTTTGATACTGTTTAGCTACAGAAACGACAAATCGTAAATTAGCTCTCGTCAAGCGATTAAGTGCATCGGCATCGCCATTTCTTATTTTCTGAGCAAGCTCCACCTCTTCCTGAGGGGTTACCATTTTCTCCTTGCTGATGTCGTGAAGATACTTTTCTAAGCTTGCACTCTCCCTGTTGGTGATTGATTGGGTAATTTTTAGTTGTCTCATGGTGTTGTATGTTTTAGGTTAAAAAAATGAAATTCAGCAGAACTATTACAATGCAACTCGCGAACAATAGTTAGTGTTTTAACAAATTAAAAAGTTGCAACTACTCTATTTGTCGGTTTAGATTAAATAATATTTTAAAGGTAACGGCCTGATAAATTTAAAACCTCAATTTAAATCACCCCAATAAATGACATATCTCAGCGTTATGGAATTGAGATAATTTGAATACCTTCGTTGTAATGAAAAAACACACCTTTTACTTACTTTTTCTGATGGCCTTTCCACTCTTAGGAATAGCTCAAAAAAAGGCAGAACAAAAAAATTCACTTATTCAGTTTTCGGGAGTTGTTGTTAGTAGTGATTCGCTACAGCCAATTCCTTACGCCGCTGTGACAATTCATAAATCAGGCAGAGGAACCATTACCGATTTTTATGGATTCTTTTCATTTGTTGCTAAAAAAGGTGACACTATCGACTTTCATTATATCGGATATAAGCCTATTTTATTTATCATTCCTGATACTTTAAAAGAAGATCGTTATTCACTGATTCAGGTAATGAATCGCGATACCATCTTATTAAAAGAAGCGATTGTTTACCCTTGGCCTTCAAAAGAAGAATTTAAAAGGGCTTTCCTTGAACTTAAAATTCCGGATGATGATTTAAAAAGAGCAGAAAAGAATTTACAGCTTGCAGAAATCAAAACTATACAGGATGCAGTGGCCTATGATGGTGCAATAAATTACCAATATCAATTGCAGCAAAGACAATCTAAGCTATACAGCGCCGGACAATATCCTCAAAATAATTTATTCAACCCTATTGCCTGGGCAGCCTTCATCAAAGCCTGGAAAGATGGAAGCCTGAAGAAGAAAGAAGAACCAAAGATTGATGATTAAAAGAATGCTTCGCGAATTATCTTTTTTCAAAATATTATTTATTAGCTGTATGACATTTGTTTCTTCAAATGTTATGGGGCAAGATGGTGTTATAAAAGGTATTGTTAACGACTCACTGCGCAAACCAATTGAAGCTTGTAACGTTTCCATTCAAGGAGAATCTAACGGAACAATCACAGATAGCCGAGGCCGTTATGAATTAAAAATCACGCCCTATAAAGAACTAATTATTGTTTATAGTTTCTTAGGGTATGCGCCTCAAAAATTTACCATAAAACTAACTCCAGGAGAAACAAAAGAACTTAATGTTCAATTACAATCGACAGTGAAGATGCTCGGTCCTGTGAATGTATCAGGTGAGAAAAGCAGAGATTTATTAATGACTCCTATTCAACCGAAAACACTGGAGCTTATGCCAAGTGCTAGCGGTAATTTTGAGGGTACATTAAAAACATTCCCTGGTGTTGTTTCGAACAATGAATTATCATCTACCTACTCTGTTCGTGGTGGTTCGTTTGATGAAAATCTCGTTTATGTGAATGATGTGGAAATCTACCGTCCTTTCCTTACGCGAAGCGGTCAGCAAGAAGGATTAAGTTTTATCAACTCTGACTTAATTGCGAATATCAATTTTAGTTCTGGTGGATTTAATGCGACTTATAGCGACAAGCTTTCTTCTGTACTTGATATCGAATACCGCAAGCCAGAAAGCTTTGCAGGCACAGCATACGTAAGTTTTTTAGGCGCAGGATTTCATCTCGAAGGTATTTCAAAAAACGAAAAGTTTACATGGCTTACAGGCTTCCGTCAGAAGTCGAACCAGTTTTTGCTACAGAACTTAGATACGCGCGGTGAATACCGACCAACATTCACCGATTTGCAATCTTTATTCAGCTATCAATTTACAGAGCGTACTTCACTTTCATTCCTAGGTAATTTATCCATCAACGATTATCGTGTTATTCCAACATCACGTGAAACTGAATTCGGAAATATTAATGAGGCCTTGAAGTTTACTGTTTATTTTGGAGGTCAAGAGCAAAACGCCTACTCTACTTCTCAAAGTGCAATAACATTGAATCATCGCGTGAATGATAATTTGAATTTAAAGTTTATTGGAGCAGGATTTATCACGAAGGAAAAAGAGAACTTTGATATTCTTGGCGAATACTTCATTGATGAATTAGATAAAGACCTTGGATCTTCAAATTTTGGAAACGTAGCTTCTAATAGAGGTATAGGTGCCTTTTTAGATCATGCGAGAAATGAATTACAAGCGAGTGTTACAAGCTTTGAGCATAAAGGAACTTATGTACAATCGAAATATAATTTTAAGTGGGGAGTAAAAGCACAACACGAAGAAATTGTTGACAATCTTGATGAATGGCAATACCGTGACTCTGCCGATTTCTCAATTGTTCATCCACCTGATAATCCAGGCGACTCCGTTGATTTTACACAGCAGATTGTATTGAACAATGTTGTAAAAAATAAAATCAATTTAAACTCTAATCGCTTTAGCAGCTTTTTTAATAGCACATGGCAATTAGATAGCTCTATAACCTTGCTGGCTGGGGTGCGTGCTACTTATTGGGATTTCAGCAATGAATTAAATATTAGTCCGCGTGCCTCTGTAGAATATCGTCCAAGAGGAAATAAATTTTTAAAGTTACGAGCTGCAACTGGTGTTTACTATCAACCTCCTTTTTACAGAGAACTACGAGGACTAGATGGTAAAATAAATACAGATGTTAAAGCACAACGCTCTATCCATTTTATTGTAGGTGGAGACTACCAGTTTTTATCATGGGGAAGAGAATTCAAGTTGACTGCCGAAGCTTATTACAAAAAAATGAGCAACTTGAATCCGTATAAATTGGAGAATACACGATTACGTTATCTGGCTAAAAACAATGCTGACGGATACGCGACAGGGTTAGACTTGAGGGTGAATGGAGAATTTGTTAGTGGAATTGAAAGCTGGGCATCTTTATCATTTTTAAAAACTGCCGAAGACTTAAATGATGATGGATACTTCAATTATTATAATTCAGAAGGCGATTTAATTATACCAGGATATACTTTCAATAACACACCAGTTGATAGTCAGTTTGTAACACCAGGCAATATACCACGTCCTACGGATCAGCGTGTAACATTTAGTTTGTTTTTTCAAGACTACCTACCTAAATCACCAAGTGTTCGTATGCACATGACGTTAGTATTCGGAACAGGATTACCATTTGGTCCTCCAGGAAACGATCGTTATAAAGATATTTTAAGAGCACCGACCTATCGAAGAGTAGACATTGGGTTTTCGAAAATTCTTATTGATGAAGACAAACCAAATACAAGTCGCTTAAAGGTGATCAGTAAATTAAAATCACTATCCTTAAGTTTAGAAGTATTCAACTTGTTGCAAGTAAGTAATACCATTTCTTATACATGGATTACCGATGTTACAGGTCGTCAATACGGAATTCCGAATTACTTAACATCTCGATTACTAAACTTAAGGCTTCAAGCTAAATTTTAAATTGTATGTCGAATAAGAACAAAGGCAAGTCGGGATTGGTTTATTCAACGAATCCGAATTTTCAATATCAAGAAGAAAATAATAATCAGGAAACCTTACCTCCTCAACAGCAATCGTTGAAGATTTGGCTGGAACGTAAAGGTGGAGGCAAGATGGTGACTTCAATAAAAGGATTTGTTGGTAGTGATGATGATTTAGAGCAACTGGGTAAAATGCTTAAGAGCAAATGTGGTGTTGGTGGCACTGCGAAAGATGGAGAGATTTTAATCCAAGGTGACCACAGAGATAAAGTGTTGAATTTACTATCACAAGGTGGCTATCAAGCAAAAAAAGCGGGGGGTTAATTATTTAAGAATTACCTCGTAAAAATTTTCTTGTTCGATACCATCAAACATTTTTGAAAAAAAACAAATCTACTTTTTTGAAGCATTAATAATTTGCTGATAGTAATTTTCATATACCGGCATGATGTGATGAATATCGAATGCCTTAGCTTGTTTTAAAGCAGCTTGGCGAAATTCAGAAAGCTTTTTATCATCAGTTAAAATTG
Organism: Chitinophaga pinensis; assembly: GCA_945872015.1. Lineage (GTDB taxonomy): Bacteria > Bacteroidota > Bacteroidia > AKYH767-A > OLB10 > CAINEC01. The sequence continues at coordinate 17,349 of CAMBYJ010000010.1, forward strand.
CAAGTGCATTCTTAGCCATATCATCCACATCTCCTACATTACTCATAAATCCGGTAACACCATTGATATTAAGTTCAGGCAT
>CAMBYJ010000011.1 GCA_945872015.1 Chitinophaga pinensis
ATTCTATTAGGATATTCTTCTTATGCAATGATTGTTATTCGTTCGATGGCAAACCCTCCAATGGATGAGAACAACCCTGAGCAGGTTTTCAATTTATTGGGATACATCAATCGTGAGCAATATGGTGATCGTCCTTTATTCTATGGTCAGTATTATAACGCAGAACAAGTAAGTATTGAAAACGGCGCTAATCAGTATGCTGCAAAAGACGGTAAGTATGTAGTTAGCGGACAAAAGCAATCTCCTGTTTTCGATCCTGCTAATTGTACTGTTTTCCCTCGTATGTATAGCTCACAGGAAAGTCATATTCAGGCATATAAAGAATGGGCAGGTATTTCTGGAGATGGAAAACCAACCTTTGCGCAAAATTTGAAGTTCTTCTGGAACTACCAGATTATACATATGTACTTGCGATATTTCATGTGGAATTTCTCTGGTCGTCAAAATGATATTCAAGGTCATGGTGGCATCACAAAAGGAAACTGGCTTTCTGGAATTACTTTCATTGATGAAGCACGATTAGGTCCACAGGAAAGTTTACCTGAAAGCGCAAAATCCAACAAAGGCCATAATCGTTTTTACATGCTGCCTTTCTTGTTAGGAGTAATTGGTATGATATGGCATTACAAACGTGCGAAGCAAAATGATTTCTGGACGGTGATGTTATTATTCTTCTTTACAGGATTAGCCATTGTACTTTACCTAAATCAATATCCTTATCAACCACGTGAACGTGATTATGCTTATGCTGCATCGTTTTATGCATTTGCAATCTGGATTGGCCTAGGAACTTTAGCATTGATTGATGCCATCAGTAAAAAATTAGACGGACGAACAGCAGCTATTTTATCTACTGTTATTTGTTTATTGGCTGCACCAACATTAATGGCAAAAGATGGTTGGGATGACCACAACCGTTCTCATCGTTATACTTCACGCGACTTTGCACATAACTATTTACAAAGCTGTGCCCCTAATGCACTTATCTTTACAAATGGCGATAATGATACGTTCCCGCTATGGTATGCACAGGATGTTGAAGGCATTCGCCCAGATATCAGAATTGTAAACTTAAGTTTATTAAACACTGATTGGTACATCGATCAAATGAAGCGCAAGGCTTATCAAAGTGATGCATTGCCAATCAGCTTTACGCACGAACAGTATGAGCAAGGGACAAGAGATTATGTACCATACGCTGAAGGAAGAGTAGATGCAGAGGGATATATCAACTTAAAAGATGTGATGAACTTTATTAAGTCGGAAGAGCCTAATGCAAAAGTTCAAACGCAGAGCGGAGTTACATTGAGCTTCTTCCCAACTAAAAAATTCATGATTCCTGTAGATAAAAAAGCAGTTATTGCAGCAGGTATTGTAAAACCAGAAGATGCCAATAAAATTGTGGATACTATCTTTTGGGACATTGATAAAAACTATTTGATGAAGGCAGATCTAATGATCTTGGATATGATTGCAAATAACGATTGGACACGTCCTATTTATTTTGCAGTTACTGTTGGAAGCGAAAATTATATGAACCTTGAACCATACTTCCAATTAGAAGGGTTAGCTTATCGTTTTGTTCCAATTAAAAACCCACGATCAATAGATCCAAACGGACAAACAGGAAGAGTTAATAATGACATTATGTATAACAACATGATGAACAAATTCCTGTGGGGCAATATGAATAAAGAAGGCATTTATCTCGACCAAACAAATATGGGTATGACGATGAATTTCCGTAACAACTTTGCTCGTTTAGCAGAATCATTATTAGAGTCTGGTAAAAAAGATTCAGCCCTTAAGGTGTTGGATAAAATGAATGACGAGATGCCTGACAATAAAGTTGGATACAATGTAATGATGTTACGTCCAATTGAATTGTATTTCCTTGCTGCACAAAAAGTGAATGCAAACGATACCCTTAATCCAATGAACCGAATGACAATGTCGTCGGTTGAATTACCAGAAGCAAGAAGAAAACATGCAGATGATATGGCTGTTGCTATTACTAAAAGAATGGCTGAGATCTATGAAAATGAAATGGATTATTATTTATCCTTGAAACGCACCTCTTATTTCTCGTCTATTGATAGAGAATCGAATCAGGCTTATGCTATTTATGGAGAGTTGATTCGAATGGCAAGACAATACGGCCATGCAGATGTCGCGAAAGAAATGGAGAAGAAAATTCAAAAGTATTCGGCACTCAATCCGAATTACTATCAGCAACAATAAATAAAAACGGGGACAAAAAATTGTCCCCGTTTTTTATTTATAATTAGGCTTTCTCAATCATTCAACTTCAGAACTCTTTAATATCATAACTATATTTACAAACTATCGTAAAAGTTGCTAGGGGATTATTAGTATCCAAATTACTCAATTAAAATGAATTTAAAGTCTGAACTTACAATTGTTATACCCGCTTATAACGAAGAAGAAAATCTGAAAATCATCTTACCTGATTTAATTGCTTTTGTTGAACAGCGTAATTGGAAATTAATTATTACCAATGATGGATCGAAAGATAATACCAAAACTATTCTTAAAAACCACGAAGATTCTACCCATCTAAAAGTTGTACAGCACAAGTTGAATAAAGGATATGGCGCAGCTATAAAAAGTGCAATACAAGCTTGTGATACTGAATACGTAATTACAATTGACGCAGATGGTCAGCATCGCTTAGAGGATGTCGATAAACTTTTTGCTTTGGTTAAATCGACAGATGCGGATATGATTGTAGGATCAAGAAAAGGAACTAAAGATGCTTCTTTTTTAAGATCGATTGGCAAATCAATTATTCGCGCTACAGCTAAATTGATGTTAACGGTTCCTGTTTATGATATCAATTCAGGAATGAAAATATATCGTACGGAATTAGCGAAACAATATTTATATCTAACGCCGAACAATATGCCTTATAGTGATATTATCACGTTGATCTTTATAAGCAATCGTCATTTGGTTTTAGAAGAACCTATTATTGTTAAAGACCGATTAAAAGGCGAAAGTACAATAGGAATTCAAACGGCATTTGAAACAATAATGGAAATAGTAAACATGATTTTCTTGTTCAACCCAATGAAAATATTTTTACCGGTATCAATTATTTCATTTTTAATTTCGTTGGCTTGGGGAGTTCCAATTATTCTTCGAGGACAAGGTGTGAGTAGTGGTGCTTTACTTGGATTTATATCATCTTTGATTTTCTTTTTCTTAGGATTAATTGCAGAACAACTCACGATGATTCGTAAAAACCAAAAGAACAATTCGAATTAAAACCATAAAGGAACTCAGCTACCTCTTTCATTATTTATGAATACAGACATTTTAATAAGCATTGTTATTCCCGTTTACAATGCTCAGGAATGCCTTTCAAGATGCTTAGATAGTATTTTAAATCAGCCGTTCAAAAATTTTGAGATTATATTAGTTAATGATGCGTCAACAGATAATACGCAACAAATCATTGATGATTATAAGGAAAAAAATCCAAGACAAATCAAGTCAATTATAAAGAAGAACGGAGGTCCTGGCGAGACTCGTAATTTTGGAATTAAAAACGCAACAGGGAAGTATTTAGCTTTTGCTGATGCAGATGATTTTCTCGAAGCTAATTATTTCGAAGTAATTGTTAATGCAATTGAAAAGCATGAACCAGATATTGTTTTACTCGCCTATAAAAGAGTTTACAATCGAAGAGAAAGTATATTAGAAAAACTGTATCCGTACAGCAGTTGGAATATTTTTAATTTACCTGTTAGTCTTTCTACTCATCCCGAAATCATTTGTAAAACTGAAGGTGCACCTTGGCTTAGGATTATAAAAAGAGAAATAATCGCCACAAATGAACAATTACTTTTTTCGAACGGGAAACTCGCAGAAGACCAAGAAGCAAGTTTAAAATGGTTTCTTCACACCCCAAAGATTTTATTCTGCAAAGAGCAAATTTATAATTATGTTATAGATTCGAAATCGATAAATTTTTCCGCAAATAACATCAGTGATTTCATGCAAGTTATTGATTCGGTTTGCAGTTATTACCAATCACAAGGAGAGCTAAAAAAATATTATTCACAATTAGAAATTGTATTTATTAAACAACTACTGATCTCGAATATGCGAAGATTAAAAATATCTAAATCAGAAAATAAATTCGAGACATTTATGGCCTTAAGAGAAGGCTTATCAAAATATTTTCCTGATTACATTAACAATCGTTATCTCAAAAGCGAACCTTTTTATGTTAGAATTGCAGTGTATCTAGCATGGAAAACCCCAGCAGTTTTTAAATTTATTCTTTAGGAATAACTGTGTATCTAGAATAGTATTCCCTTTTTTTAATTATTTATTGGGTTTCGTAAAATTATAGAATACACTAAGGACTTTAAAGAATTTAGTTTTTCAACGCTTAAGAAGTATTTTAATTTCATTGATTTTATTTTAATCAAATACTTAATTCTTTATCCACTTCAGAGCAGTTGTGCGATTGATACGAATAATATAAATTCCTGAATTAAAATTATCTGTTAATACGATAGAAAGTTCATTGTTATCCATTCCATATTTCGAGTGCATTAATTGTCCGCTCGTATTGTAAATTTCAATTTCTTCAATAGTATTTTTACTTCTTAATTGTAAGATGCTTGAAGGATTTTGAATAATTTGGATTCCTGAATTATTCTGAATGTTGTTTAATCCAACAGCCATTGGTCCTAATGTACCATCGTTATTTATATTTTGAGCATAAATACCATTATCGTTTCTTGTATCCGTCCATGTTATAATTAACTGATGATTACTTACCAGAGAAATTCCAATATCATCTTTATTGCTTGCCGTAACATTAATTGCTTTTTCATTGAATGCCCATTGCTTAATTCCCATCGAATCTATTAATGTTGCTTTAATAGCAACCTGATTAAATCCTCCTGTATAATAAACCAACATCGCATTATTATCATCTTGTGCAATACCAACAGGAATCGTCATATTCGTTGTTTGTGCATCTACTACAATCCCATTTGTTCCACATAAATTCTGTCCTGTACTACTTACTCGCTGAATACTGTTACCAGATGCTGATTGACCTGTATTGGTAACCTGTAATGCTATCCATGTTTGATTGGTTGTTGCATTATAGAAATAACCTCCTAAATAAGAATTGACATTTGTTGATGGCGTTAAGGCAGTGCCGGTAGTACTCCAACTACTTCCTGATGAATCCACATGTTGTAAGTAAACACTTGTAAGTGCTGCGTTAGTTGGATTGCCTGCATTAAAGGCACATAAAAATCCTGTTGCGCCGTCTGAAATAATTTTCGGGAAGAAAAACGCCGTTATTGTTTTCGTTGTGAATTGTACTGGCGCTGCCCATAAGTTTACATAATTAGTTGCTATTCTTTTTGCGTACAACTTACAGGTTAATCCTGGAAAGTTTCCTGTTTCCTGAACGTACATCAAATAATATTCGTTGTTGGCATACGATGCAATTGAGGGACGTGTATAGTTAGGAGTTGTTCCGGTTGCTGGTTTTACTCTTGCAGGTCCGGCACCATTAATAGATGCTCCTGTTGCGGGATTTAATTCAATATAACAAACCCATTTCTGATTGGTACTTGAATAGGCATTCCATGCAACTACTACATTATTGTTTGATAATACACCAATAACTGGGGCTAATCCTTCAGCCGCATCCGCATCTGATAATACCACTCCATTAGTTGCCCAAACAGGCGCTCCGGTAGAATCCATTTTTTGAGCTACAATCTGCATATTTCCAGTGCGTTGATCTTGAAAAGCGACGATTGCATTTCCTTCATTATCAGTTTTTAAATCGTATCGGAAAAGGGCTGTACTTTGAGGAGCATTGCTTACCACCACACCATTAGTACCCCATAATTTATTTCCTAATGCATCTAAGCGTTGCATTCTTAAAACATAGCTACCTGATGACTGATCAAACCAGGAAATATAAACACCCCCATCATTGCGCGCACTTATTAAAGGAGTTGCTTGTTCTGACCCAATGGCATCTTGAATAACCACATTATTGGTAGAATCATTGGCAAACTGTGCTTCTGCTAAAAAGGGCAACAGCAATAAGAAGAAAATATAAACTTTTTTCATGATTAGATTTTTTATGAAGGTATAAAAACAAACGAAGGAAGCTGTCTGCTCCCTTCATTTTTTCCCCTGTCAATGCGATTAATCATAAAAAAAGGGCGATAACCACATCGCCCTTCCATTCAACCATTATCAATCCAACCTTTGAACTGTATTTATAATAGGATATTTCTATTCAGTATTTAGTTAGTGCATAAGGCCTACGTTAAGTTTCACTGATGCGAAAAAAAAATAGGGAGCCGAAGCTCCCTATTCAATTTATCAAATTGGTTTAACCGTATTATCCGTTTAACGCTTCTGCGCCTGCTACAATTTCCAATATCTCGTTTGTAATTGCTGCCTGACGTGCTTTGTTGTAAGTAAGCTTTAATTCCTTGATTAACTCACCTGCATTATCTGTTGCTTTACTCATAGCTGTCATACGAGCACCATGTTCAGATGCATGTGAATCAAGCACCGCTTTGTACAATTGTGTTTTAATCGACTTAGGAATCAAGTCAAGAACAATCTCTTGCTTTCCTGGTTCAAAAATATAGTCGTTGTTTGTAGTTTGCTCACTATTAGTCGCTGCAGGTTGAAGTGGTAATAACTGTTCAGTCTGAACAATCTGTACCGCTGCATTTTTAAACTGATTATAAACCACTATAACTTTATCATATTGTCCAACAGCAAAATCACTCATGATTTTTTCTGCTATCGGAGCAACAACATCAAAACGTAAATCACCGTAAACTTCATTATGATTTCCGTTGTACAGCGTATTGTTTTTTGAATAAAAATCAGATGCTTTTTTACCAATGCTCAATACTTTTACATTACCTGCATTTGCCTGAGCGCTGTATTGGTCGTGAATTAATCTGTTAACCTGACGAATAATATTTGCATTAAACGCACCTGCTAATCCTCTGTTTGAAGTTACAGCTACAATTAATACTTTATCTACAGGTCGTACTTGTGCGAATTGTCCTCCGCTATTACCTTCTAAAGAAGAAGACAAGTTTTCCAGAATATCACGAAGCTTATTTGCATAAGGGCGTAGTTGTGTAATTGCATTCTGTGCACGACGAAGCTTAGCAGCACTCACCATTTTCATTGCTTTGGTGATTTGCTGTGTACTCGACACAGAAACAATTCTTAAACGTACCTCTTTTAAATTAGCCATTATAAATTTTCTTTAAATCGTGCTGAAATTAAGCAGTGTAATTTTTTGCTAAGTCTTTTCCAACCTGCTCTAATGTAGCGGTAATTTCGTCATTAATTACACCTTTCGCTAATTGATCAAGGGTAGCTTTATGACTTGTACGCATTACATCTAAGAAGTTAGTTTCGAATTCACGCACCTGACGTACTGGAACATTTTGCAATAAACCTTTTGTTCCAAGGTAAATAATTGCTACTTGCTCTTCTACACGTAATGGTGAATACTGACCTTGCTTAAGGATTTCTACGTTTCGAGAACCTTTGTCGATTACCGCTTTAGTAGCAGCATCTAAGTCAGAACCGAATTTAGAGAAAGCCTCTAACTCACGGTATTGCGCCTGATCTAACTTAAGGGTACCAGCAACTTTCTTCATTGATTTAATCTGAGCGTTACCACCTACACGAGATACAGAGATACCTACGTTGATTGCAGGACGAACCCCAGCGTTAAACAAGTTAGCCTCAAGGAATATCTGTCCATCAGTAATTGAGATTACGTTTGTTGGGATATAAGCTGATACGTCACCTGCCTGCGTTTCAATAATTGGAAGAGCTGTTAAAGAACCACCACCTTTTACCTTATCTTTTAACGATTCAGGTAAATCGTTCATATTAGCAGCAATTGAATCTGACTTAATAACTTTCGCAGCACGCTCTAATAAACGACTGTGTAAGTAGAATACGTCTCCTGGATAAGCTTCACGGCCTGGAGGACGACGTAATAATAATGATACTTCACGGTAAGCAACAGCTTGTTTAGATAAATCATCATAAACTACTAATGCCGGACGACCAGTATCACGGAAATATTCTCCGATTGCAGCACCTGCCATTGGAGCGAAGAACTGCATTGGAGCAGACTCAGAAGCTGTTGCAGCAACAATTACCGTATAAGGCATTGCACCACGCTCTTCTAAAGTCTTAACTACGTTAGCAACAGTAGAACCTTTCTGACCTACTGCAACGTAGATACAAAATACAGGCTCTCCTTTGTCGTAAAATTCTTTTTGATTGATGATAGTATCAATTGCAACCGCTGTCTTGCCTGTCTGACGGTCACCGATGATTAACTCACGTTGACCACGACCGATAGGAATCATTGCGTCGATTGCTTTGATACCAGTTTGTAATGGTTCATTTACTGGTTGACGGAAGATTACTCCTGGAGCTTTACGCTCAAGTGGCATCTCGAAAGTTTCGCCTGTAATTGGACCTTTACCATCGATTGGATTTCCCAGTGTATCTACAACACGGCCAAGCATTCCTTCACCTACACGGATAGAAGCAATTTTACCTGTACGTTTTACAGTATCACCTTCTTTAATATTGTTTGATGAACCTAACGTTACGGCACCTACGTTATCTTCTTCAAGATTTAATACAATGCCTTTAAGTCCATTTTCAAATTCGATTAGCTCTCCAGATTGAACCTTTGTAAGTCCGTAAATACGGGCAATACCATCACCCACTTGCAATACAGTTCCTACTTCTTCAAGTTCGGTTGCAGATTTAAATCCTGCTAATTGTTGACGGAGAATAGCTGAAACTTCGTCTGGTCTAACATCTACCATTTTCGTAGTTATTTATAGTTGTTATTAGATAATTATTAATATTCTTTTACATATAAGTTATCGTCGAATTCGTTTTTCAACTGACGCAACTTTTTAATTACTGAAGAATCGTATTGTTCATCACCGATGCGAAGTACAAATCCTCCAATGATATTCTTGTTCACTGTTTCAACAAGCTCAATTTTATCCCCTTTCATTTTCTTAACAATGTCCAGGATTTGTTCTCTTGTTGAAGCATCTAAAGGAGTTGCTGTAGTAACATGCGCTACTTTTACTCCGATAGACTCTTTATAAATGTTGATATACTCTTGTGCAATATCTTCTAAATAACCTTCACGTCCTTTCTTTGTCATTAAGTCCATGAAAGAAAGTGTCACGTTATCTATCTTACCTGAAAAAACACCTTTTATTACGGCTTCTTTTTTATCCGTATTGATGATTGGGTTTTTCATTAGTAAAGCTAAATCGCGACTTTGATGACAAGCAGTTGCGATCAATTGCATATCAGAAAAAACCTTGTCCGTAATATTCTTTTCGGTGGCTAATCCCAGCAATGATTTTGCGTATCTGCGAGCTACTTTTGACTCTGTCATTTCTCTTTTTTTTGCGATTAGTGAATTAGTTTAACTTAACGTCTTTCAATAAATCGTTAACCAACGCCCTTTGTTTTTCATCACTTGCCAATTGCTGGCGGATAACTTTTTCAGCGATTTCAATAGATAATGTTGCTACCTGATTTTTTAATTCAGTGATAGCTGCCATTTTCTCATTTTGAATTGTTTCACGAGCAATCGTAATCATACGATCTGCTTCTGTTTGTGCTTTTGCACGCGCTTCGTTTACAATTGCATCTTTTGTATCGCGAGCTTCTTTCAGCATCATGTCACGCTCATTGCGTGCCTGCTTCAATAACTGCTCGTTTTCTGCCTTCATGTTGGCTACTTCATCTTTAGCTTTTTTAGCAGCATTCAACGCATCTTCAATTGAAGTTTCGCGTTCTTTCAAAGATGAAAGGATTGGTCCCCAAGCAAATTTGCGAAGGATAAACACAACAATCAGAAATGAAACGGTCATCCAAAATACGAGACCAAATTCGGGTTTTACGAGTTCCATTTTATATTAATTTCTTTTTTTAGATGTTTTACTTTTTTAAACAAACCGGTGCTTGGCCAATCGCTTTTGCACCGGTTCGTAATAGCAGTTACAAATTACTTTGTAAGGATTGCTAATAATCCGATTACCATTGCGAAGAATGCAGCTCCTTCTACTAAGGCAGCAGCAAGGATCATGTTCGCACGAATATCTCCTGATGCTTCAGGTTGACGAGCGATTGATTCTAAAGCTGAACCTCCAATGCGGCCGATACCTAAACCAGCAGCTAATGCAGCGATACCTGCACCAATGGCAGCAAGACCGTATCCGAATCCTAATCCGTCTACGCCTGTTGTTTGTAATAAGATGTTAAGTAACATGTTTATATAATTAAGTGATTAAAATGTTCTAATTAATGATGATCACCGTGGTGATGCTCTTCTACCGCAGCTCCAATATATACCGATGATAATAATGTAAATACATAGGCTTGTAAAAAGGCAACCAATAATTCAAGCATTGACATAAATACTGTAAACACCAATGATAATGGTGATACTCCTATTCCTCCACCTGTACCATATAATGATTCTTGTCCAAAGATGAAAATCAAGCAGAAGAATGATAAAGCAATAGTATGTCCCGCAGCAATGTTCGCGAAAAGTCGAATCATTAATACAAACGGACGAAGAAACATTCCAAGAATTTCGATTGGTGTTAATAAAACCAATACTCCTTTTGGAACGCCTGGCATTGCAAAAATATGTTGCCAGTAATTTTTATTTCCAGATACTGTTGTAATAATAAAAGTTAAAACTGCTAATACTAATGCAACTGAAATATTACCTGTTACATTCGCGCCACCTGGAAACACAGGAATTAATCCTAGTAGGTTATTAATCCAGATGAAAAAGAATAACGTTAATAAATAAGGAACATACTTTTCATACTTCGCGCCGATGCTCGCTTTTATTACTTCATCACGCATAAAAACAATAATTGGCTCTATTGCATTTTGAAGTCCTGTTGGTGCTAACCCTTTTCTCTTATTTGTATATGCTCTTGCAACTGATATGAAAACAAATAATAGAATAGCGATTGTAATAAAAATACTTACAACGTTCTTCGTAATTGAGATGTCGTAGCTGCCTGCCGTTAGCGCTTCGTTAATTGTAGCAGCATGAGCATCCATTTCTGTTGTTTCATTAACTGCTTCAATCTTGCGCTTTTCATTTAAACGGTATCCTTGATATGCCTTGTGTCCATGCTCAAAACGTGCTGATGAAAAAACTGTCCAGCCTCTTTCTCCATTGTAAATAATTACAGGAAGAGGAATTGAGGTATGTCCCCATAAATGCCAATCATGACTATCGGCAATATGATCCATTATTAGTTTTCCTGCATTTAACTTTTCTTTCCCTTCACCATGGGCCGGAGCGGCTTTATGTGTTTCAGATACAGAAACATTTCCATGCTCACCTGCAAATGATGCGGTGTTGAAAGAAATTGTTAAAAAACAAATTATTGAAAGTATTACTAACTTGCTGATTTTCATTTTGATAAACGATTGTTTTGCGTTTTCAGGGCACAAAGGTAGTGAAAATTAAATCACTAACAACACAAATGCTATCCGACATTGATAAGATTATTAGTAGAATCCATCTTTGAAACTTATTTCAATAAAAAATCAAGTAATAAATTGTTAGGTTTGCAGTCGCCTCACGCTAATCTATGAATCCATCCACCGAACTGCATTCTGTTAAAGCCAAATACGATGTGGCTTTTAAAGATGCTTGTCAGCAGTTTAAAAACTTGGATCTGGCAAGAGCAAGGGCAACCCATGCAAGGTGGAAAGCAATTGAAAACCTCGACACCTACCTCATTGAGTTTGAGGCTAATTTTATCAAAAGTGGGGGTAAAGTTATTTGGGCGCAAGATAGTTTAGAGGCTATTGAAGCTATTCTAAAAATCAGCAAAAATGCTGGTGCTCAATCCATCATAAAATCAAAATCCTCCACGGCAGAAGAAATATTGCTGAAAGAACGTATAGGTATCGAAGGATTCGACATTATTGAAACTGATGCCGGCGATTATATTGCCGACAGCATGGATGATCATTCGGGCCATATGGTTTTGCCAGCCGTTCATAAATCGGTGGAGGAGATTAATACTCATTTTGGATTAAACAACTTATCTCCCGACCAGCTTGTTGGCGTTATTCGAGAGCGTTTAAGAGAAACTTACCTCAATGCAGAAATAGGTATCACTGGTTGTAATTTTCTGATTGCCGATCCGGGTGCAATTGTTATCACGGAAAACGAAGGGAATGCCCAATTATGTGCATCTGTTCCAAAAACGCATATTGTTTTAACGGGCATCGATAAAATTCTTCCTAGTTTAAATTATCTGGATTTATTTCTTCCCTTATTAAGTACTTATGGAACTGGCCAAAAGTTAACTGCTTATAATAGTATAATTACTGGTCCGAAGCAGACTGAAGATTTAGATGGGCCTGAAGAGCTTTATGTAATTATAATCGATAATGGAAGAAGCAGCGTTCTTGCACATGAAGTGCAACGACAAGCATCTACCTGTATAAAATGTGGGGCATGTCAGTTTAACTGGCCTGTATATATGTCAAATCCTGAAGGAAATTTTTCTAATCCTTTATCCGCAGTAACCTCTCCTTTAATGGACAATTTCGAATCGCAAGAAGAGGCAGTAAGAAATAGTTTATTAGATGGAAATCTAATGGATATCTGTCCTGTAAAAATTGATATTCAAAAATTATTAATTGAAAACAGAAAAGAATCGGTTGAAAAAGGATTCGAGCCTAGAGCTAATAAATTGTTTTATTTCTTTTGGAAGAAGGCCATGCTTAACCGTGATATTATGAATTGGAAAGGTATTAAAGCCGGCAAATACATTATGGAAGGACTTTATAAATCTGACCAAGGCCTACGAGAAACTCCTACCATAGCTTCGCAATCATTTAACGAGCAGTGGAGAGAGAAACACAATATTAAATAATCAGATTTTGGAGATAAAAATTATTCATCATGCTCAAGAAATGCATGATTTTTCTTCACAGCAAAAAAATGAAAATCGCTCTGTAGGATTTGTTCCAACTATGGGGGCGCTTCATCCAGGTCATATTTCATTAATTGAAAAAGCCAAATCTGAAAACGATATCGTCGTATGTAGCATTTTCGTTAATCCAACGCAATTCAACGACCCTAAAGATTTAGAGAATTACCCTCGGATGCCTGAAGCAGATATTGCATTATTAAAATCTGCAGGCTGCGATCTTGTTTTTCTTCCAACTCCAATTGAAATTTATCCCAATGGCCCGCAATTATTGGATATCTCATTTGGGTTTATGGAAGAAACGATGGAAGGCTCTTTCCGACCAGGTCATTTTAAAGGAGTAGCAACTGTTGTTAACCGACTTTTTGAAATTGTTCAGCCTACTAATTCTTACTTCGGAGAAAAAGATTTTCAGCAATTGGCCATTATTCGAAAAATGGCTTCACAGCTACAGCACACTACCACCATTATTGGTTGTCCAACTTTGCGAGAATCAGATGGACTTGCAATGAGTTCACGAAATTTATTACTTACACCTGAACAACGTAAAGCGGCTCCATTAATCTATAAAGCTATGGAAATGGCTAAAGAGTTTATCCCACATCATAGCCCAGCAGCAGTAATTGAACTCGTTAAACGATACATCCAAAAAAGTCCGTTTTTAAGCGTTCAGTATTTTCAACTAGTCAACCCTGATACTTTAGAAGATATAACCCATTGGGAAGAAGGCGCTACGGTTCAAGGATGCATTGCTGTTTTAACGGAAGGCCCCCGTTTAATCGATAATATCCGATATACTGTTTAATTTTTTCGTCTAATAACTTGGATTATTTACCTTTGTCGCCGTTATGACAATACAGGTACTTAAGTCGAAAATTCACAGAGTTAAAATTACGCAGGCAGAATTACATTATGTTGGAAGCATTACGCTTGACCAGGATTTAATGGATGCTGCCAATCTCATTGAAGGAGAGAAGGTTCATGTTTTAAATATTAACAACGGCGAACGACTTGAAACCTATGTTATTACAGGTGAAAGAGGTTCAGGGCAAGTTTGCATTAACGGACCGGCAGCAAGAAAAATGCAGGTTGGCGATATCGTAATTGTAATCAGCTATGCAAGCATGGATTTCGAAGAAGCTAAATCGTTCAAGCCTACTCTTTGTTTCCCCGATCAGAATAATCGTCCAACAAATTCATAAGCTTTGAAAAGCCTTACATCCATCCTTAAAACCCTTTTATTTTTAGTAATTGGTGGAGGATTGTTATGGCATACGTTTAAAAATCAGGATTTATCTCTCATTTTTTCGAGAATTAAGAATGCTCATTTATCGTGGGTAGCCTTATCTATATTCGTTTCTATTGCTGCTTTAATAAGCAGGGCTATGCGTTGGAAACAATTAATTGAACCACTTGGTTATAAACCTCGATTATCCTCTGCATTTAATGCTGTTATGTTCGGATACGCTGCTAACATGGCTATTCCGCGATTAGGAGAAGTAAGTCGCTGTGGGGCTTTGAGCAAATCAGATGATATACCGTTCGAAAAATTAATTGGAACAGTTATTATCGAGAGAACCTGCGATGTAATCATGCTAGTCGTATGTATCTTATTGTCGGCACTATTTGAGTTTGAACTGCTCGGTGGCTTTTTATCAAAACATATTTTCAATCCTATTCTAAATGCAGTAGGGAACTCTTATTTGTTAGGGATTATTTTCATTATTTTCATTGTTGCTTTCATTATTGGGTACCGCTTTGTTTTGAAAAGTCATCAGCAACATCCATTCATTATTAAACTAAGAACCTTTTTAAAAGGGCTTGTTGATGGGTTAATTGCCGTTACCCGTTTAGAAAATAAATGGCTGTTTCTATTTCATACGTTTTTTATTTGGACCATGTATTTCCTTATGACCTACGTCTGCTTTTTTGCATTACCAGAAACAAGCAGCCTATCGCCAATGGCAGGATTGTTTATTATGGTTATTGGGGCAATTGGTATGACAGCTCCGGTGCAAGGTGGAATTGGTGTTTATCATTTGTTGGTTTCTGAAGGAATTATTTTATACGGCCTAACCCCCGACGATGGAATCACCTTCGCAACGTTGGTTCACTCAGGACAAACCCTACTTTTAGTGCTTCTGGGTGGTATTTCTATGGTTTATTTGTTTTTCTTTACCAAACCCATTTCAAGTATAAAGTCATGAGTTTTAGTCAGAATTTGAAAAACAAAGTACTTTCTCGCGAAGATTTGATAAAAAAAATCGGAGAATGGCGCAGCCAAAAATGTAAGATTGTGTTCACAAATGGCTGTTTTGACCTACTTCATATGGGGCATGTGGACTATCTGGCAAAGGCTGCCGACCTTGGCGATTACTTAATTATCGGAGTAAACACTGATGCTTCGGTGAGTCGAATTAAAGGACCTTCAAGACCTATTACCGACGAAACATCGAGAACAACTGTATTAGCGGCATTAGAGAGTGTTAGTGCTGTAGCGCTTTTCGACGAAGAAACTCCCTATGAATTGATTAAAGCACTTCAGCCAGATGTATTGGTAAAAGGAGCAGATTATCAAATTGATCAGATTGTAGGGGCGGATATTGTTTTAGCTCGTGGAGGGGAAATTAAGACCATTGCTTTTGTGGATGGATATTCCACATCGGCAATTGAAAAAAAGATTAAAATGCAATAATTTGAAAAATGTAATGTTTTGCCGTTTTTTATACGCACCTTTATAAATGATGAGCGTTAACATGCCAAACAAAAAAATTAAATAGACATGAAAAATTTACTAATCTTAGCTTTCAGTTTTATGCTACTAACGGTTGTCGGATGTGAAAACAACGATTTATTGTTATCTGAAAAAAAGCTGAACAGTAAAATTCAAAACAAATGGAAAGTGCTTTCAGCAAGTACAACTACCGACTATAACGAGATATGGTCTTTCCGTGATGGAAAAGTTGTTATTGTTAGTAAAGATGAAACAGGTGCGGAGAAATCTGTTACCGGAACATATACAATTGATACAAAAATCAATAATGCCTATGTAACATTAAGTGGTTTCAATTATCAAAATCAAATTGCATCGCATTGGCTAGCTTCTGAGCTAAATAGAAAATGGACAATTGTTGAATTAGATAACGGTGTAATGTATATATCAGGAATTGATGATAAAAACGTAATTCGTTCGATTGAATTCGCTCAACGTTAAAAAGATTTACTTCAACGAAAAAGGGACGGCTTATAAACCGTCCCTTTTTTTATTTCACAAGATCCATTTCCTGAATCAGTCGTTTGGCTTCACCATATTTATCAATTACAAATAATGTGTAGCGAATATCTAATGTGATATTACGACAAATTTCAGGATTAAATAAAATGTCACTCATTGTACCTTCCCATACGCGATCGAAATTAGTTCCAATCAACTGACCATACGCATTTAAAACCGGGCTTCCTGAGTTACCACCTGTAGTATGATTAGTTGCAATAAAAGCAACTGGCACAGTTCCGTTTTGTGCATAAGGACCAAAATCTTTTCGTTGGTATAAATCAAGTAGCTTAGGCGACACATCAAACTCTTCATGACCTTTAATATACTTTTCCATGATACCATCTAACGTTGTAAAGTAATTGTATTTTACTCCATCGCGAGG
>CAMBYJ010000012.1 GCA_945872015.1 Chitinophaga pinensis
GACTACCTAATTCAAACACATTTTGTCCCGATAAAAGATGAGTAGCGACAAATGTCAATACCTCTAAATCGTAACCAGGCTTCTGATCAATATCTAATTTGACTGCAACCATATTGGAAGGTGCCTGATCACCGAAGACCAATGAAAACAATCCATCGTTCATTCCTACAAATCCAAATCCATCTTTTTTTATTGCTAACAAATCTGTTTTAACAGGTCCCGAATTCTGAACTGCCACAATATGTACAGTTCCCTCGGGATATCGCTTATAAACATTGCTAAAAAGATAGGCTGCTTGCTGGATAGAGAAGTGAGGGATATCATGTGAAATATCCACAACCATCACATCTGGGAAAACACTATAAAGCAATCCTTTTAAAGCACCAACATGATGATCATTCGTTCCCCAATCGGTGGTCAGCGTTATTATCTTCATTGTTGCCAAATATAATTTATTTTAAACTTTAAATCGAAAGTATTATTTCCTTTATTCAACAATTTTTTCCACCTTCGTTGTATGCGCAGAACCAATGAAAAATCATTAGGAAAAATACTTGAAGATGTTATTAAGGACAATAACCTTGGTGATGGAATTACTCAGGCGAGAATAAATGAAATCTGGGTTGAATTAATGAGTAGACCTATCATTTCAAGAACTACAAAACTGCGTTTTATAAATAAGACCTTAACGATTTACCTTACCTCATCTGTCATCAGAAATGAGCTCGACTATCAAAAAGAAGAACTGAAGAAACAATTCAACGATCGACTTGGTGATGCTACTATTGAAAAAATCGAATTCAAATAAAAAAGGGCCTTTACAATGTAAGGGCCCTCATTCATTAGTTATAGTTTATTAAAATTTCTCTTGTGTAGAGAAATAAAAGTTGCCTTCAATTTCTGCATTCTCATCACTGTCAGAACCGTGAACTGCATTTGCATCAATTGACTTTGCATATAAGTTACGAATTGTTCCTGGCTCTGCTTTAGCAGGGTCAGTAGCTCCGATAATTTTACGGAAGTCTTCAACTGCGTTATCTTTTTCTAAGATAGCAGCAACAATAGGTCCTGATGACATGTAACTTACTAAGTCATTGTAAAAAGGACGCTCTTTGTGTACTTCATAAAACTTACCAGCTGATTCAGCAGAAAGCTTTGTGTATTTCATGGCAACGATTTTAAAACCTGCCTTTGTAATGTGATCCAAGATAGCTCCGATATGTCCGTTTTCAACAGCATCAGGCTTAAGCATGGTAAATGTGCGATTAGTTCTCATCTTATTTTATTGTCTTTTATTGGGCTGCAAAGGTAATTGGATTAAATTTGACACACAATATGAAACCCCATTTTGATCAAAATAAAATCGATTCAGTTAAATCGCTGATTTTAAGTAGTAAGCGCATTGTAATTACCACGCATTACAAACCAGACGGCGATGCTTTGGGTTCTTCATTGGGATTATGGGCGTATTTAAAGTCGCTGAACATACATGCAGACGTTGTTTTGCCAAGTGAATTTCCTAATTTTTTGAAGTGGATGCACGGCAGTAGTGAAACGATAGATTTTTCAAAAACACCTCATGAAGCAGCAGAACTAATTAATCAGGCTGACCTGCTTTTTTGTCTTGACTTTAACGATCCTACCAGAACAGAAGGAATGAGTGATTTGCTTAATAAGTCTACGGCAAAGAAAATAATGATAGACCATCATTTGGCGCCAAAGGATTTTTGCGATTATACCTTTTCGTTTCCTTCTATTGGATCTACTTGTGAACTGATTGTACATTTCATAGAGGCATTAGATGGTATTTCTCTAATAACAATGGATAGTGCTGCGTGTCTTTATGCAGGCATTATGACCGATACTGGAAGCTTTCGCTTCAGTAGTGTAACTGCAGAAACACATCGCGTAGTTGGTATATTACTCAATACAGGTATGCGTAACGATTTTGTACATGAAGCTGTTTATGATACCTCTTCGGAAGATCGCTTACGTTTTTTGGGACATGTATTACTCAACAATATGTTTGTTTTGAATGATCATAAGGCTGTCTATTTTCTGTGTACAAAAGATGACATGAAACGATTCAATCATCAGTCTGGCGACTTAGAAGGAATTGTCAATTATGGCTTGAGTATCGATGGAATTAAAATGGCTGTTTTATTTAGTGAACGCGATGGAATAATTAAAATATCTTTCCGTTCGAAAGGTGATTACTCCGTGAAAGACCTTGCTGAAAAGCATTTTGAAGGCGGGGGACATAAGAACGCAGCAGGAGGGAAATCGAATTTAACGTTGGAGGAAACTATTCAAAAGTTTAAAACTATTTTAAAGGAAAATAATCATGCGTAAATTATCGCATTCACTGCTAAAACTGGTTATTTGCGCTATTCCCTTTATTTATGCCTGCGGCGGATCAGAAGGAACCAGCGAAGCTGAAACAGAAGTGATATATAGTGGAAATGATCAAATTAATTCGAAGGATAAAGAATCGTTGATTGACCGCAACAAGAAAATGATTTTGCTGGAGCAAGAAAAAATTGATTCTTTTATTTCGAAGAGCAATTTGAAAATGGAGAAAACTAAAACAGGTATTCACTATTCGATTGAAAAACTTGGTAAAGGTGAGCAACCTAAAAACCTTGCAGAAGTCGAGTTGAAATATAAAATCCATTTGCTTAACGGCGACTATTGTTATTCGAGTGATAGCTCAGGTGTAATGCAAATTAAAATTGGTCAGAGTAACGAGCCTACAGGATTACAAGAAGCATTGCAATTAATTCCTTGCGGTTCAATAGCAACCATTATTATCCCTTCTTATTTGGCTTATGGCATCAGTGGCGACGGAAACAAAATTGGCGGTCAGGCCAGCCTAGTTTATAACATCGAATTATTAAAAGTAAAAAATTAATACATCATGATTCAAAGCAGTAGATTAATTGACTCGATTTTTTCAGCAGTATTAATCAGTGTAACAGTTCTTACATCTTGTAATAAAAACGGGTACGAAAAAACCGAAAGTGGATTAGAGTATAAAATCATCGAATCAAAAAAAGGTCGTAAGCCAAAGCTAACGGATGTTTTACGAATGAATATTACGTTTACATGTCAATCGGACTCTACCTTTTCAGACAATAAACTATATATTACAGAATTATACCAACCAGCTTTTAAAGGTGGTATTGAAGAAGGATTTGCGTTAATGACAGAAGGTGATTCAGCATGTTTTTTAATTCCATCTGATTCCGTATTCAAATATATCTTCAAACAGGCAATGCCTGCATTTATCAAATCAGGAGAAAAAATTCGAATTGATGTGCGCTTGCTAGAAGTAAAAACTAAAGAAGAGTTTGAGAAGCTCGCGAATGCAGAAATAAACGAATACATTCAGCAAGATAAATTAGAGACGGAGAACTTCATGGCTCAGAATAATTTATCGGGCACACAAATTTCTCCGGGATGTCAGTTTATCATTTTAAAAGAGGGTAGTGGTAGCTTTCCAGCTGCGGGCGATACGGTAAGAATACGTTTTACAGCGAAGATAATCACAGGTGAAATTTTCGAATCATCAAAGCAGATTGGAAAAGACTTTCAATATGTGATGGGCGCACCAGAGGTTCCAACGATATGGGATAATTCAACTGCTAATTTAAAAGTTGGCGGACTTTACAGAATTATATTCGATACTAAAAACAGAAAAGGACTGCCAGGAACAAACAAGTTAAAAGGACCAGGACCGGTTATCTATGATGTTGAGCTGATATCTATAAATGGAAAAGCCTCCGTTTAAACAGAGGCCTTTCTAAAATATGTTCTAAATTTTTATTACGATAGTGAAGTAACAATCTTATCTAGGTTATATTTTCCTGCCTGTAAATTCTTTTTAACGTCTTTAAAGGCATTTATTGTATACGTTACATCTTCTAAAGTATGAACAGCTGTAGGAATCAAACGTAACATGATTACACCTTTAGGAACTACAGGATAAACAACCATTGAGCAGAAGATATCGTAGTTCTCACGTAAGTCAAGAATAAGATTTGTCGCTTCTGGAATAGTTCCGTTTAAGTAAACAGGAGTAACCGGTGAGTCTGTGTTTCCTAATTCAAAACCTTCAGCCTTTAAACCTGATTGAAGTGCATTTGTAATCTCCCATAATTTGTCTTTCAACTCAGGCTGCGTTCTTAATAATTCAAGACGCTTCAGAGCTCCAATTACTAATGGCATTGGTAACGACTTAGCAAAAATTTGCGAACGCATATTGTAACGTAAATATTCAACTACTTGCTCTTCGCTGCTGATGAAAGCACCAATTAAAGCCATTGATTTTGCAAAAGTTCCGAAGTATATATCAACTCCATCTTGTACCCCTTGATGTTCTGCTGTACCAGCACCAGTTTTACCCATTGTACCGAATCCATGCGCATCATCTACCAACAAACGGAAATTGAATTGCTTTTTTAACTCTACAATTTCTTTCAATTTTCCTTGGTCGCCCGACATACCAAAAACACCTTCCGTAATAACGAGAATAGCGCCATTGGTATTTTCAACAAGCTTAGTAGCTCTCTCTAATTGCTTTACAAGATTGTTGATATCGTTATGTGGATAAACAAAACGTTTACCCATATGAAGACGTAATCCATCGATGATACAAGCATGCGATTCAGAATCGTAAACAATTACATCGTGACGGTCAACCAAAGCATCAATTGCACTCATAATTCCTTGATATCCGAAATTCAATAAGATCGTATCTTCTTTACTCATGAAGCTTGATAATTCTGCTTCTAGCTTTTCATGTGGATTAGAATTACCCGACATCATACGAGCACCCATTGGTAGGGCAAATCCATACATTTTAGCGCCTTCTTCGTCAGCCTTTCTTACTTCTGGGTGGTTAGCTAATCCAAGGTAATTATTTAAACTCCATACTAATCTTTCCTTTCCACGAAAGATCATCTTGTTCGAAATATCTCCTTCTAACTTTGGAAATGTAAAATATCCGTGGGCATCCTTTGCATGCATCCCTAATGGTCCGCGGTTTTGCTTTAGCTTTTCAAATAAATCAATCATTCTATTTTTTGTTAAGTTTTAATCTTGTTAAATCAACTTCAAAAGTGAGGACAAAATTAACTTTTAATTGCTTAACATTATCAATATTTTTAACAAGTTCTTGTTTAATAGATGATATTTGATAGTCTAATTAGTTAAATTTGCCCATATTTTATAGAAAATGAAGAAAGGAATAGCCTTCCTAGTAATGGTTTTGGTAATATCATCATGCAGTAAGTTTCAGAAGCTTACGAAGAATCCAGATATGGATGCCAAGTACAGCGGAGCGGTGAAATACTACGATAAAAAGGATTATTACCACGCTTTACAACTTTTTGAAGAGCTTATTTCAGTTTATCGTGGTACGTCTAAGGCGGAAGATTCTTATTACTACTATTCCTATTGTACTTTTTATGTAGATGATTATCAGACGGCGGCTTATTATTTCAATAATTTCGTTCAAACATTCCCAAACAGTAAGTATGCAGAAGAGGCGCAGTACATGTATGCCTACTGTTATTACCTAGATAGTCCAATTTCCAGTTTAGATCAAACCTCAACATTAGAGGCAATCGAAAAATTTCAGCTCTTCATAAATCGCTATCCCCAAGGAACCAAAGTAGAAGAGGCTAATATAAGGATTGACGAATTACGTAAAAAACTGGAAGACAAGTCGTTTGAAATTGCTCTACTGTATTTTAACATGGAGGAATACAAAGCTTCAATTGTTGCATTCGAAAGTTTAATAAACAATTACCCTGGCACGGAATACAAGGAATTAGCACTTTTTACAATGTTAAAAGGGCAATTTACCTATGCTAGCATGAGCATTGATACAAAAAAAGAAGAACGATTTAAAAATACTTTAGATATCTATTACAAATTAGTAGATAATTTCCCGCAAAGTAGGTATCTTCGCGACGCAGAAAAATTATTTGATGCTTCCAAATTAGAGCTCAAAAAATTTGAAGCGCCAGTAAAAAATTCATAATTGATAAAAACGATAATTATTCCTAAACATGGCAAACTATAAATCTTCTACCAACACAACTGTTACTCGCGACCTGTTGAACTTTGAAGAAAAGACAGGTAACATCTACGAATCAATTGTAGTTTTATCTCGTCGTTCTAATCACATTGCAGCAGAAATGAAAGAAGAATTAACAGATAAATTATCTGAATTCGCTTCTGCAACAGACAATTTAGAAGAGATTTTCGAAAACCGTGAACAAATTGAGATTTCTAAGCACTATGAGCGTTTACCAAAACCAACATTGGTATCTATTCAGGAGTTTTTAGATGGTAAAATCTATCATAGAAATCCACTAAAGGATCAAGAATAATTAATTATGCGGCTATCCGGTAAAAATATCCTGCTCGGGATTACCGGCAGCATCTCAGCTTATAAGTCCGCCGACCTTTGCCGTTTATTAGTAAAAGAGGGAGCTAATGTGCGCGTGGTAATGACACCCGCAGCAACTGAGTTTATTAGTCCATTAACCCTTTCAACCTTATCAAAAAATACAGTTTTTCATACCATGGTTTCTGAAGATGAAACCTGGAATAATCATGTAGAGTTAGGTTTGTGGGCCGATTTATTATTAATCGCGCCAACCTCGGCTAATACCCTTGCACATTTTGCAGGTGGCATTTGCGACTCACTAATAGATGCAGTTTATCTTTCTGCCCGTTGTCCTGTTATGTTAGCACCTGCAATGGATCATGACATGTATTTGCATGCATCAACACAAGACAACATTAGTTTATTAAAATCGAGGGGACATGTAATTGTTGGTCCGGCACAAGGTGAATTAGCAAGTGGACTAGTAGGAGAGGGAAGATTGGTTGAACCAGCGGACATCCTTGAAGAAGTTATAAATTTCCTTTATGCTGACTTACCGCTTCGTGGAAAGAAAATCGTTGTAACTGCAGGACCTACGCGCGAAGCGATAGATCCTGTACGATTTATCAGTAACCATTCGACAGGTAAAATGGGGATTGCCATTTCCAAAGAACTAGCGGATAATGGAGCAGAGGTGGTTTTAGTATTAGGACCTGTTTCGATAGAAGTTCCAAGAGGAATAACAGTTATACCAGTAAATAGTGCCTCCGAAATGTACGAGGCAACAATGATTAATTTCGAAAATGCAGCGGGAGCAATACTAACGGCAGCTGTCGCAGATTATACTCCAGAAGAGGTATCCTCCACAAAAATAAAAAAGTCGGATAGCGATATGAACCTGGCTTTAATAAAAACAAAAGACATTGCTGCGAGTCTAGGTAAAATAAAAAACACGAATCAGTTTTTAGTAGGCTTTGCACTAGAGACAAATGACGAAATAAATAATGCAAAGAATAAATTAAAATCGAAGAATTTAGATTTAATTATCTTAAATTCGCTTAACGATGAAGGGGCGGGTTTTGGGACTGATACCAACAAGATTACATTTATAAGTCATACTGAAACAACAGAACTTCCGTTAAAACTAAAAACCGATTTAGCAAAAGACATAGTAAAAAAAATAAAAGAGTTTGTGCATGCGTAAGATTCTATTTCTATTCTTATTTATTTTTTCCTCCACTACTATTTTCGCACAGGAATTAGCTTGTCAGGTAAATGTACTTACTCCACGAATCCAAAGCTCCGACAAGAAGATTTTCACAACCCTTCAAACTGCTATTTATGAATTCATGAACAATACACGTTGGACAAATGATAAGTTTAAGGCAGAAGAAAAAATAGAATGTTCTATTCAAATAGAAATTACTGAGCGAGTATCTACAGATGAATTTAAAGGGTCTATTCAGGTATCATCAAGAAGACCTGTTTTTAGCACATCTTATAACTCACCTTTAATAAATTATAAAGACGATGATTTTACGTTTCGCTATGTAGAATTTCAAACATTAGATTATGCGGGTGAAGCAGGAAGAAATCCGAATCTAGTTGCGGTTTTAGCCTTCTATGCAAATATTATTTTAGGTCTAGATTACGACACCTACTCTAAATACGGTGGAGGAGAATATTTTGCAAAGGCGCAATCGATTGTTGCGAATAATACCAATGCGGCTGAGCCAGGTTGGAAAGCATTTGAGGCTAACCGAAACCGTTATTGGCTTTGTGAGAATATCAATAATCCGATTTACAAACC
Organism: Chitinophaga pinensis; assembly: GCA_945872015.1. GTDB lineage: Bacteria > Bacteroidota > Bacteroidia > AKYH767-A > OLB10 > CAINEC01. The sequence goes on from CAMBYJ010000012.1 coordinate 8,208, forward strand.
TATTCGCACACTTTATTACGATTTTCATCGCAAAGGATTAGACACAATGTCGAAAACACGTGATGAATCTATTCGTGTATGTGCAGACGCTATCGAGAATCTTAGGAGAGTTCATATTGACAAACCTCAATCTATTTTTATGAAAACACTTTTTGATGCTAAAGCAGATGAAGTAGTGAATATCTTCTCTGGCGCTTCAGGAGACATTAAATCGAACATGGTTTTAATTTTAACAGAAATAGATCCATCAAATTCGACGAAGTACAATAAAATTCAAACTGGCGGTAATTAATTTTTACGGTAAGAACTGTTACAATGCTAAAGCGATTATTTGTTAAGAATTATATTCTGATTGATGAACTAGATATTTCTTTTGACAAAGGAATGTCGGTTATTACCGGTGAAACAGGAGCGGGTAAATCCATTTTATTAGGAGCATTAGAATTAATCTTGGGACAACGAGCTGATTCAGGTGCATTATTACATAAAAATTCGAAGTGTATTATAGAAGGTACATTTCAACTTTCTAAGGATTCCTATTCTGATTTTTTTACAAGAAACGATCTAGACTTTGAAAGTGAAACACATATCAGAAGAGAGATCACAACAGAAGGAAAATCGAGAGCATTTATCAACGATTCGCCTGTAAATCTGGCTACCTTAAAAGAACTATCTCAGCAATTAGTAGATATCCATTCGCAACATGAAACAATGTTGTTAAACTCAGGTTCTTTTCAGTTGCAATTAGTCGATGCTTATGCAAAAAACAACAAGCACCTAATCACTTATAAAAACACCTTTTCAAAACTTAAAAGTGAAAAGCAACAACTTGATAGTTTAAAAGCCGATGAAGCAAAAGGGAAAGCTGACTTAGACTATTTCAATTTTCAATTAACAGAATTAGGAGAAGCGCTTTTAAATAATCCGGAAGAGCAATCTCAACTCGAACAAGATCTTGAGAAGCTTGAAAATGCGGAAGAAATTAAAGAGAAATTATTTAGTGCTTATCAGAGTATTAATGGTGGAGAAATCACCTTGCTTTCTAATTTAAAAGCATGTGCTGCTCAACTACAATCACTCGTAAAGTTTGATACACGTTATCAGGAGTTCTATAATCGTTTAAATAGCAGTTGCGTTGAATTAAAAGATATTGCAGATGAATTAGAAGATGCAGCCAATGAAATAAATGCAGATAGTCAGCAGTTGCAAATCATCACCGAACGACTTAATTTAATTTACCGTTTACAACAAAAGCACCGAGTGAGCTCTATTCAGGAATTAATGGATATCGAAGCTAATCTTGCAGAGAAAGTAACGAGCATAGGATCATTGCAAGATAGAATAGAGACCATCGAAAAACAGATTATCGTATTAAACAAAGAGCTAATTACTACTGCTGATATATTAAGTGCTAACCGAAAGAAAGCCATTCCGAAAATAGAGAATGAAATAAATAAAATGCTGGTTGAAGTAGCAATGCCAGCAGCATCAATTAAAATAGACTCTATTGATTTAAGTCCTGATGACTACACCAGCGAAGGTGGCAATCAGATTAAATTTTTGTTTACTGCTAATAAAGGTGGTACTCACAAAGAAATCAGTAAAGTGGCTTCGGGTGGTGAGCTTTCACGTTTGATGCTTTGCATTAAAGCGATGATGGCCGAATTATCGGATATGCCAACCGTTATATTTGATGAGATAGACACGGGAATATCGGGTGAAACAGCAGCCAAAGTTGGAAGTATCGTGAAAAGGATGTCCGAAAATCACCAGGTTATTGCCATTACTCATTTACCACAGATGGCAGGCAAGGGACACCATCATTACTTTGTTTTCAAAACTGAAGGAAAAGAAAAAACGCATACATCGCTTAAGTTACTGAACAACAGTGAACGGATTCAGGAGATAGCTAGGATGTTATCAGGCGAACAACTTACAGAGGCGGCTATTGATAACGCAAAAGCCCTGATTGCCAACTAAATTTTCAAATATTTAAACTACTTTTGAACCCATAAAATAAATACTATGGCTACTAACCTGTTAAAAGGAAAAAGAGGAATTATTTTCGGTGCATTGGACCCAAATTCAATTGCATGGAAAGTTGCTGAACGCTGTCATGAAGAAGGAGCAACATTTACATTAACTAACGCGCCTGTTGCTTTGAGAATGGGAGCAATCAACGAATTGGCTACAAAATGCAATGCTCAGGTAATTGGAGCAGATGCAACTAGCATCGAAGATTTAGAAAATTTATTTACAAAATCACAAGAAATTCTAGGAGGTAAAATCGATTTCGTTTTACACTCAATAGGAATGTCGCCTAACGTACGTAAAGGAAAAACCTATACTGAATTAGACTACGATTATTACCATAAAACAGTCGACATCTCTGCAATGTCGTTGCACAAGACGCTTCAGACTGCTATGCGCATTGATGCTATTTCAGAATGGGGTAGTGTGGTTGCTTTATCTTATATCGCAGCTCAACGTGTATTCCCAGATTATGGTGATATGGCAGATGCTAAATCACTTTTAGAGAGCATCGCACGTAGCTTCGGATATCATTATGGAAAGGCTAAGAAAGTTCGTATCAATACAATTTCTCAGTCGCCAACAAAAACTACTGCAGGACAAGGAGTAAAAGGATTTGATGGTTTCTACAACTATGCTGATTCAATGTCGCCATTAGGAAATGCAAGTGCTGAATCATGCGCTGATTATTGCTTGACCTTATTTAGCGATTATACTAAAATGGTTACGATGCAAAACTTATTTCACGATGGAGGATTTTCTTTCACTGGGGTAAGTCAAGAGATGATGGAAAAATTTTCAGATCAATAATCAACTATCCAATCATAGATATAATAAAAGAGCGACCATTTGGTCGCTCTTTGTATTTGTAGAAATCTAATTATGATTCTTCTTTTTTCTTCTTTGAAGCCTTAGGAGGCTTTATAATATTGATCTTTAAATGATCGGCTTCGCCTTCGTGTCCTAGCTCTAAAGTATCACCTTCAACCAATTCACCCTTGATAATTTCTTCTGCCATTGGATCTTCGATATACTTTTGAATTGCACGCTTCAATGGACGAGCACCGTAGCTAGAATCATAACCTCTGTCAGTTAAAAACTCTTTAGCTTCGTCAGTTAATTTTAACTTATAACCTAACTCATTCACACGCTTATACAATCCTGCTAATTCAATATCGATAATTTTAAAGATATCTTCTTTAGTAAGGCTATTGAACATTACAACATCATCGATACGATTTAAGAATTCAGGAGCGAATGCTTTTTTCAATGAACTTTCAATAACGCTTTTCGCATGCTCATCCGACTGACTTGAACGAGCGGTAGTGTTAAATCCAACACCTTGTCCAAATTCTTTCAACTGGCGAGATCCGATATTAGAAGTCATGATGATAATCGTGTTCTTGAAATCAATCTTACGTCCAAGGCTATCCGTCAACTGACCATCATCTAATACTTGAAGTAATAAATTGAATACATCCGGATGTGCTTTTTCAATCTCATCTAACAACACGATAGAATAGGGCTTACGACGAACCTTTTCCGTTAACTGACCACCTTCTTCATATCCAACGTATCCCGGAGGCGCTCCAATTAAACGAGACACCGCAAATTTTTCCATATACTCACTCATATCGATACGGATTAATGCATCTTCAGAGTCGAATAAATATTGACTTAAAACCTTTGCTAATTCTGTTTTACCAACACCAGTAGGTCCTAAGAAAATAAACGTTCCAATTGGCTTGTTAGGATCTTTTAATCCAGCGCGATTACGTTGAATTGCTTTCACCACTTTTTTAACTGCCTCATCTTGTCCGATTACTTTTCCTTTTAACTCATCAGGCATTTTCAATAAACGAGTCGTTTCAGCTTGCGCAATACGTGTAACTGGAATTCCGCTCATCATAGCAACAACGTTCGCTACATCTTCAACATCTACCGTGTAACGTTGTGTTTTTGTTTCTTCTTCCCAGGCTTTCTTAGCAGCTTCTAATTGCTCAAGTAATTGTTTTTCGGTATCACGTAGGCGTGCTGCTTCTTCATACTTCTGACTACGAACCACACGATTTTTCTCTTGCTTAATATCAGCCACCTTATTTTCAAGGTCGATTATAGTCTGAGGAACGTGAATATTTGAAATATGCACACGAGATCCAGCTTCATCTAAAGCATCAATAGCTTTATCTGGAAGGAAACGATCGGTAATATATCTACTAGTTAATTTAACGCAAGCATCAATTGCAGCAGGCGTGTAGTTAACATGATGATGTTCCTCGTAACGTTCCTTAATATTTGATAATATCTGAATCGTTTCATCTACAGAAGTAGGGTCAACAATTACTTTTTGAAAACGACGGTCTAACGCACCATCCTTCTCAATATACTGACGATATTCGTCGAGTGTAGTAGCACCGATACATTGAATTTCGCCACGAGCTAAAGCTGGCTTAAACATATTTGATGCATCTAATGAACCAGAAGCACCACCAGCACCAATGATAGTATGAATTTCATCAATGAATAAGATTACATCCGGAGACTTTTCCAATTCATTCATTACTGCTTTCATTCGCTCTTCAAACTGACCACGGTATTTTGTTCCGGCAACGAGTGAAGCTAAATCAAGAGTAACAATGCGCTTGTTAAACAATACGCGAGATACTTTACGTTGGATGATGCGAAGTGCAAGACCTTCTGCGATTGCAGATTTACCTACACCTGGTTCTCCAATTAGGATAGGGTTGTTCTTTTTACGACGTGAAAGAATCTGCGATACACGCTCGATTTCTTTTTCACGACCAACAATGGGGTCTAACTTTCCTTCCTCTGCCGCTTTCGTTAAATCGCGACCGAAGTTATCGAGTACAGGAGTTTTCGATTTGCTGTCAGTTGGTTTTTTAGTTTGTCCGAAAGAAGGACCATCATCATCTTTTGAATAAGGATCATCGTCTCCACCTGATTGAGGTGACTCGGAACGGATGTTGGATTTGAACATGTCTAGTTCTTCACGCATAATGTCGTAGGTTACGCCAAACTGATTTAGGATTTGTGTAGCAATATTGTCTTCGTCTTTTAAGATTGCCAGCAACAAATGTTCTGTTCCAATGATTTCTGATTTGAAAATTTTAGCTTCCAAGTAAGTAATCTTAAGAGCCTTTTCAGCCTGCTTGGTTAAAGGAATATTGGTTAGATTATTAGAAGTTGTTGAATTGCCTTTTACTGCATTTTCAACAGACTTACGAAGTTCAACAAGATTAATGTTTAGGGATTTTAAAAACTTAATTGCCATTCCTTCTCCCTCGCGAATGAGCCCTAATAACAAATGTTCAGTACCTATATATTCGTGTCCTAAACGTAATGCTTCTTCTCGGCTAAAGGAGATGACATCTTTTACTCTCGGAGAAAATTTTGCTTCCATAGTGTTTGATAATTATCGGTTTTTTTAACGAATAAGTTTTAAAAAGGTTTGAGGTATATTTGGCCTAAACGATTTATTTCAAAAATCATTTTAATTTTTGAATTTCCAACTACCACTTGACCTTTTTTTATCACCAATTCTAACATGTGTTTTTGTTAATAATTACTCTCAGTTTTGCCCAAAAATATGCTTCCATTTAATTAACTTCGTGGCTTATCGTTGGGGATTTATCAACATTCTTATCAATAGCATTAAAATGCTGTTTTTAAACGATATTTCGTTACTAACAACAACTATTAAAAACAACTTATAAAAACCAATGGCTGAAGGCGAAAAGATTATTCGAATTAATATCGAAGATGAAATGAAGACGGCATACATCGATTATTCGATGTCTGTTATTGTGTCACGTGCATTACCTGATGTAAGAGATGGATTAAAACCTGTACACCGTCGTGTATTATTCGGAATGCAGGAACTAGGAGTAATGTCAAACCGACCTTATAAAAAGTCGGCGAGAATTGTAGGAGAGGTATTAGGAAAGTACCATCCACATGGCGACAGTTCAGTTTATGATACGATGGTTCGTATGGCCCAGGAATGGTCGTTGCGTTATACATTAGTTGACGGACAAGGAAACTTCGGTTCGGTAGATGGTGATAGTCCTGCAGCTATGCGTTATACTGAGGCAAGGTTAAAGAAGATTGCTGAAGAAATGTTGAATGATATTGACAAGGATACAGTTGATTTCCGACTAAACTTTGACGATACCTTGGAAGAGCCAACCGTATTGCCAGCTAAGATTCCTAATTTATTGGTGAATGGAGCAGCAGGTATTGCGGTAGGTATGGCGACGAATATGGCGCCACATAACTTAACGGAAGTATTACATGCAATTATTGCCTATATCGATAATAAGGATATTACCATAGAGGAATTAATGAAGTTTGTAAAAGCTCCTGATTTCCCAACGGGTGGAATTATCTACGGATATACAGGCGTGAAGGACGCTTTAGAGACGGGAAGAGGACGTATCGTTATTCGTGCAAAAGCAATTATCGAGAATTTAGATAATGGTCGCGAGCGAATTATCGTAACTGAAATTCCTTATCAGGTTAACAAAGCGGATATGATTAAGAAAACCGCTGACTTAATTAATGAGAAGAAAATTGAGGGAATCTCTGATATTCGCGATGAATCGGATCGTGATGGTATGCGAGTAGTTTATGAAATTAAACGCGACGCAATGGCCAATGTGGTTTTAAATAACCTTTACAAATACACTGACTTACAAAACTCTTTCAGCGTAAATAATATTGCCTTGGTTGGTGGCCGTCCGATGATGTTAAATCTTAGAGATTTGATTCATCATTATGTGGAGCACCGTCACGAAGTATTAATTCGCAAAACTCGTTATGAGTTAGCGGAAGCTGAAAAACGCGCTCATATTTTAGAAGGTTTATTAATTGCTTTAGACCATTTAGATGAGGTTATCGCATTAATTCGTAAGTCACAAACTCCTGATGAAGCGAAATCAGGGTTGATGAGCAACTTCCAGTTGAGCGAGATTCAATCGAAGGCGATTCTTGAAATGCGTTTACAACGTTTGACAGGTTTAGAGCGCGATAAGATTCGTGATGAGTATGCTGAAATTATGAAAATGATTGAAAACTTTAAGGCAATTCTTGCAGATGAAGCATTAAGAATGAGCATCTTAAAGGGTGAAATGAATGAAATGCTGGAGAAATATGGTGATGAAAGAAGAACTGAAATCGTTTACATGGCTGATGATATCTCTATGGAAGATATGATTGCTGATGAAGCAGTGGTAGTGACTATTTCGCATCTTGGATATATCAAAAGAACTCCTTTAAATGAGTATAGAACACAGAGCAGAGGTGGAAAAGGAGCAATGGGAACGGCAACCCGCGATGAGGACTTTGTAGAGCATTTATTTGTTGCAACCAACCATAACTACTTATTGTTATTTACAGAAAAAGGAAAATGCTTCTGGTTACGAATATTTGAAATTCCGGAAGGAACGAAAACTTCAAAAGGCCGAGCATTACAAAACCTGATAAATATTTCAGCGGATGACAAGGTGAGAGCCTTTGTTAACGTTAACAATCTGGATCAGGAAGACTACCTAAACAACAATTACATAATCCTTTGTACAAAAGAAGGTACTATCAAAAAGACGCAGCTAGAAGCTTATTCTCGTCCACGTCAGAATGGCATCAACGCAATTACTATTAACGAAGGAGATGAATTATTAGAAGCAAGATTAACCAACGGAACCAACGAAATTTTATTGGCAGTGAAATCGGGGAGAGCAATTCGCTTTAACGAAAGTACTGTTCGTCCGATGGGTCGTAATGCAGCCGGAGTTCGCGGGGTGTCATTTGATGAGTCGAATGATGAGGTAATCGGAATGGTTTGTATATCCGACAAAAATAAAGAGACCATTTTAGTCGTTTCAGAAAAAGGATATGGAAAGCGTACTGATATTGAAGATTATCGCGTTACTAATCGTGGAGGAAAAGGAGTTAAGACGATTCAAGTGACAGAAAAAACAGGAAACTTGGTAGCTATTAAGTCTGTAGTTGATGGAGATGAGTTAATGATTATCACCAAAAATGGAATCACCATCCGTATGTCGGTTAACGATTTAAGGGTTATGGGACGTGCCACTCAAGGTGTTAAAGTAATCAAGTTGGGTGAGGACGATGATATCGCATCAGTAGCTAAAATTGAAGAAAGCGTTTTAGCTGCCGAAGGTCAAACGGAAAATGGAGAAGACTTAGTAATTGAAACCCCAGTTGCTGAAGCGGATGGAACTACAACGCCAGAGACTGAGACACCAACCACAGATACTCCAGCGCCTGATAATGATCAAAACAATCCTGAAACACCGAACGA
>CAMBYJ010000013.1 GCA_945872015.1 Chitinophaga pinensis
TAAGGAAGAATGAAATACTACATTTGCACCCGCGTTTGGCCTACATGACCAACAGCTAACCAAAAAATAGGATTCCGTAGCTCAGTTGGTAGAGCAATACACTTTTAATGTATGGGTCCTGGGTTCGAGTCCCAGCGGGATCACTAGTGAACAAAAAGAAATGGCCTTCCAATGGAAGGCCATTTCTTTTTTATAGAACTTATTTAAGCTTGCTTAAAATAAATTCTATAAAAGAAAGCAGTGCAAAGCACATGCTTTTCATTTTCAAAATGGATAAGCTGGGGCAGACGTAGTGAAGCGAAGTCAATCTCAGTTTTTTCATCAAGCTTGCTTGAAATAAATTCTATAAAAGAAAGTAGTGCAAAGCACATGCTTTTCATTTGCAACTCGGATATGCTGGGTCCGCGATGTAGTACAAGCTTGCGCAGAATACATCGCAATCCCTACAACACATCGGAGGACAATATTCCATAATTTCATTTTAACTTAAAAGAATTGCGTCAAACTTGTTTGAGAGGAATTGATAGATAAATAAAAAATGTGCAGCATTCTATTGATAAAATCGAAATGGAACATCAGACGTAGCGAAGCGAAGTCAATCCCCAATTTTTATTAAGCTTGCTTGAATTCGCAAGTTTAAAAAGATAAAAAGCGCGAAGCATCGCGACGAATCTAGTTGCTCTAGTTAAAGCCACCAAATTGGTGACTTTATTTTTCTTAACAATTTATTACTTCATCCCATTAGCCGAACTTTCTATTAATGCAACATACATTTGAGTTTTGGTAATGTAATCTAACACCACAAAATTATTATATAGCACAATTTTTCCATCCTCGAAGTGATCAATTGGAATTTTTAAAGCGTTTGACTTACCATTTAACAAATTGTATTCTTCGATCGAATTTTTAAACTGGCCATAAAGCAGTGCTCCTTTTTGTCCCTGTTCAAATGCCGGTCCCAGATTTCTTTCTTCAAGAAATATTTCCTCATTCTCAAAGTCATTCGAGACTTTAGATTTTCCAGTTGTGCGTATCAAAATCAAAGTCTTCATCTGCTCCGCAGCATCGTTCATTTTTGAAATTATTAGTTGCTGCTGAGTATTACTTGCAGATGCTTTACATGGCATGCTTTGTAATCGTTTTAGCAAATCTTCGCTTTCTAAATATGCATACATTTTAACTTCTGTTTGATGATATGCTGGTCGCGTATCGATTAATGTAAACAACAAGCCAGAAGCTCCAACAAACAAAATAGTACTAACAATAGTGTTTAATTTCGTATTAGGATTCCTAACTCCATTGAAGAAATACAATGGAATAAAAATGAATACAAAAACAAATAATGCACAAACACCCAAAACGTTAGCAAATGGCCAATGCATTACTTTAAATAAAACAGAAATACTAACCAACATACCGGCAAGAGTTCCAACTCCTGCTACAACTTTTTCTCTTTTAGTATTTACATCTTTTATTTTCAGAACGAACAACAATGGCAAAAAGATTAAACTTAATGTCATAATCCCAAAAAACAAAAATACTCCTGCACCTGGCAAATGCATAAATTTCAAGAATAATCCTAGTAGAAATGTTGCAACGGAAAATATTCCGCTGATAACCATAATTTTTTTCATAGTGTAGTAGTTTTTAAAAGTTAGTAATAAAATAGTTTCTTCTTCAATTTCCTTTAATTCCTTTTTGAAGAAGCGAGTAATTATATCTTGATAAACCTTATCGAAATCGTCATCAAGATTTAATTCATTCTCAACAATACAACAAATATGATCCAAGAGGTTTAGCTGCAGGTCCTCCATCACAACGCCACGCGATTTTATGTCGTTAAGAATAAAATCAATTTGCTGTTCGCTTAATTTATAAATCAACTTATCTGAGGTTTAATATCCAACATGAATTTCATGGTATCGATGAACTCAGCAAACTCATTGACTTTCTCTGTAGCTTTGAGCTTGCCTTTAGGAGTTAGCGTATAATATTTACGGACTCGCTTTCCTATGTTCACTATTTCGGTTGTTACAACGCCTTCCTTTTCTAGGGCATGTAGCGTAGGATATAAGGCACCTTCCGTAATTTGAATTCTATCAGAGGTTAATTCTTTTACTTTTTGAGTTATTTCATAACCATACATTTGGTTTGTTTGAGATAACAACTTTAAAACGATCGTTTTTAAAGTTCCTTTTATTAGTTCAGATGAATACATAACGCAATTATACACAATATTATTATGCATAAGCAACAATACCAATTATAAAATACATAAAACATTGAATATCAATTATTAAAATTGCTGTCAACTTGATTCGTTCTTTATATTGAGCTTAAAACCAAATTGCTGAGTTCTTTTATCTGCTTTTACTACATGCATTTTATTTACATACTTTATAGTTAAACGTTAAATAGATTTTACGTCGGAGAATCTGCTTTGGTAATAACTACTAAAGATCAACATCTTTCAAAGTACTTTGAAAACCCAATATCCTTTGTAGCTTTAGATTGGGAAGTATCTTATAAAATAGAATGCATTGACAAAATCCAAGCTCTCAAAATCGAACAGCATTTAAGAAAAATGAAAGGCGTTGATTATTTTGAAAATCTTGTTCGAAACCCAGATTCAGCAGAAAAGCTATTGAATCAGTATTTTTAAAAGTGGATTAACAGTTACTTTCTACAACCTTTATTCACTAAAAAAATTAACATATTCAATAAGTCCTTTATGTTGCCAAACCAATTTTCCTTGGTTATATGGTTTTAAATAAGTGATACTTTCATTTATTTGTGTTTAGCAACGCAGAATTGATATTTGCATCAACTTTAACAATGTCATTTTATCCTTTCGTTGTTCAATTATTCCTTCTGAAACTGGCATCATTTTTTGCAAGGAGCACACCATTCCGCATTAAAATCAAACTTAAAATACTCTTTAGACTGTGTAAGATTTTCATCAAGCTTGCTTGAAATGAATAGAATTAAAAAACAAAAGTTTTCGCGTCTGCGAAAGCTTTTCATTCACAACTCGGATAAGCTGGGTCCGCGATGTAGTACAAGCTTGCGCAGACTACATCGCAATCACTATCACTCACAAAAGTTAATCATTCCATATGTCCATTTTGTATGGAGGAATTACACAGCTCTCTCTTTTCATTTACAAATCAGATAGCTGGGTTCCGATGCTTCAATCGGAATGAAACATCAGACGTAGCAAAGCGAAGTCAATCCCCAATCCTAATAAAGCTTTTCATTCGCAACTCGGATAAGCTGGATCCGCGATGTAGTACAAGCTTGCGCAGACTACATCGCAATCCCTACAGTATACCGGAGGACAATATCCCATAATTTCATTTTAACTTAAAAGAATTGCGTCAAATTCCTTTGATAGCAATTGATAGATAAATCAAAATGCGCAGCTCTCCCTTTTTATTCACAACTCGGATAAGCTGGGTCCGCGATTTAGTACAAGCTTGCGCAGACTACATCGCAATCACTATCACTCACAAAAGTTAATCATTCCATATGTCCATTTTGTATGGAGGAATTACACAGCTCTCTCGTTTCATTTACAAATCGGGCAGCTGCGTTCCGATGCTTCGATCGGAATGCAACATCAGATGAAGCGAAGTCTATCCCTAATCATAATAAAGCTTTTCATTTACAACTCAGATAACTGAGTTCCGATGCTTCGATCGACCACCATGATTCAAACTTGAGGTCTCAAATTGTGACCTCAGGTTTTCCCTTTCTTTTTTTGTTATCTGAAAACAAAAAGATTTCAAAACATAAAATAATAAAAAAAGGGAGGTAAGCCTCCCTAAATAAATTTATAAGAATTTGAAGTGTTACTTATTTTTTATACATCTAACTGAAAAACCTAAGTTTTTAGATGTTTTAAAACGGTCAATATTACCATTAAAATAACTTAACAATCGACCGTATGCTTCTGCTGCTGATGATGATGTAGCTGTCCACCAATAACCATAGGCTCCGACATCATTACATTTACCATCAGTGCTTTTATTCCCACCTGCATATCCTAAAAAGTTAGATGTGCCTGTAGCGCCTGTGTTTGGTGTAGTCCAATGTGCATAACCGATTTCTTTTAATTCTCCACCAGCTATTTCACTTTGCACTCTTTTTAATTCAGTAGTATCAGCGTAATCGTCAAGGTACTTTACCATTGTATTCCACTCAGAATCTTTAGGAACATGCCAACCAACAGGACATAATCCTGCAGGGTTAGCGATTGCGTACCAATTATACAATAACCCAAAGGCATTTTCTTTGATTGAGTCATTATCATAAACTGCACACGCTCCAGACTTATCAGTGCTCCACTGTGCCTTCGTAATGTTTTTAGCAATCGATTTTCCATTACGATACTTTTTGGTTCGTAGGTTCTCTTGAAGCCAAACCTGCTTACCAATTACAACAGTATGATAAACATTTCCATCAATGTCTTTAACTATCGAAGGGATAGAATCAGATACGATTGCATTAGTAGATTGTGCATTTAAATCAGATTTGAAAATCAGTAATGCTAGTATAGTTACCAATCCAAATTGAAACTTTAATCTCATAAATTGTTTTTGATTTTTAAAATTACATATTAAAACGAAAAAGTGAAAAGTTTTTTACAACAAAAATTTCTTGACTAAAACCCTTTTACGTTTGTCATTTCCCGTTGTAGCCAATTGGTTTTCGGGTAATTCGCGTCTTTATTAATCGTATGTATGGCATAGGCATGCCTCGATTTTCCGCTTGTATTGGGCTTGCTATAATGCGGCAAATAACCATCTAATACGATACATGTTCCTTTCTTTACTTCTAACGGAATCATGCCTTCTAGACTATATGGAGTTTCATCAAGCATTATCATTTCTGTTCCACCACCCTCTTTTCTTTTGAACCAAGAACGTAACGATGTTTTATGTCCGCCTGGCTTTGCCCACATACAACCATTTTCAATTGTTGCATCTTCCAACGCAAACCAAAATCCTATACATGATGCTGGCTCTGTATAAAGGAAACTTGCATCCTGATGAACATCTACCACCCCTCCTATTTTTGCATGCTTGAAAATATACATGCTTTGAATAATCAACCAATCGTTCAGTTCTAAATCAGTTGCTAGCTTTTTCATTTGAGGTGACCGAGTGAAGTCATTAAAGACCGGATCTAAATCATGCATGGCATGTCCGATTTTATTCAACGAATGAAATACATCATTCTTTAACTCACCCTTATCATCAAAAGCATCTTTCTCGAAAAAGAAAGAGATATTACCTCCTGAATTCAGAAAGTAATCATCGCTCGTTTTTGTCTGCTCTGAAGTTTCAAAAACGGAAGCATGTCCTTTGTAATCAAAACCTCTCGACAGTTTTTCTGCCTGAGCCATTAATTCATCACATGCTTCCGAAGTATTAAAGTCCGGAAGAACTACATAACCATCCTGTAAAAATCTTTCTTTTGATGTCATTATTGAACGCTTACTTTTTGAATGCTCATTCCTTTATCAGTTTTTACTTTCACAAAGTACATTTGCTTTGCTACATTGCTCAAATTTATTTGTGTTTGATATACTGCAGATGTATTTGTTTCAGAAGATGAATAAACTTCTTTACCGTGGATGTCCACCACCGTTACAATCACCTTACCAATTGCATCATCTACTTTCAAAGTAAATGAACCATTATTCGGATTTGGAATGACAGAAATATTAGTCGACTTATTAATTTCATCAATACCGGTAATCTGGAAAATTCGCTTCGTAGCAATATCATCCGCAGCATTGGCATCTCCTGTTTTAGTTACTAACGCGTGAATGGTATAATCATTTACAAGCGACAAGTCTGCCGTTTGACTAAATGTATATTCCAAACTATCTCCTGCAAGAATTGTAGTATTAACAATTTCTGATACAATCAAATTACCGTTCACAAAACAACTTACTTCTGGTTGAATTAAATCGATAGACCCAGAATTTTTTATCATCACTTTCACCACTTCATTCGCAGTTAATTGAGGCGCGAATGCAGGAGCCGTAATTCTTGTTGCTGTAGCATTGATGTAATCAGAGAAGTTTTGTGCAGAGTCGCTGCTTTCTAAAACATATGCATGTATTCTGAAATATGGTTCTGTATGACTACCGCCATTATACCCAGTGTTTAATGCATTAGTATAAGTTTGAAGTGAATACCCAATAGAAGTTGTTAATCCTGGGGTAATGCTACCCGTTAGATTGTTCTCAATTGGCGTTACTCCTTGGCCGGGACACCAGCCTGCTCTTGAAAGCGTCCATGTACCACTTTGATTAGCACATGAGTTTTGTGCGCAGTTATTCTTCCATACATTATGACTGAATGCAGTGGTGCCATTTATTTTAACGCTATGTGTTGCATTGAAAAACTCCGCTGCATTACTTGTATTACCTTGTCCGTGACCAGTAATTGTCATTCTTAAATTTGATGCTTTTGTTTTTGCTTCAAACGGAATATTAAAGTTTGGCAATGTATAAGGAATTGCTGGATCACCATAAACATGATAATCGGTATTCCATAGCGGAGTGACCTTTTGGAATGGATAAGGATTGGTTCCTCCTATAAACTCGAAAGTAACTCTTAACAACCAACCTGATGGACCCCATACCTGAATGAATGATTGTAATTTTTGTTTGCCAACTAATAATGTTTTAAAATCAGTTACATCAATATCCCAAGGACCACAACCCATTCCATAAGGAGTAATAAAACGACCTAACTCATATTCTTGTCCGTTTTTAAAAATGGAAACTTTACCAGTCTGATCCCAAGGATCACAACCTGTTGTAGGACAAGCTACCGAAACATGCATAATAACCTGACTCCATTGTTCAGGACCTTCAGGGAAAATCACATCTGCAAATCGCGTTTGTCCGTTAGAAGCAAAGTCATGTTGTACATTATTAAATGCAACAATTATGTTACTCGATCCTGGCTTAGTTAATGAAATAAACGATGAATCATTTCTAAAATCATTGTCATTTGCTAATTGTGCACGAGCAGAAATAATTGAGGTTGTTAATGCAGACAAATCTTCTACTTTATTGAACAATGCAGTGTAAACCTGATTAGGTTGAAGCGTCGTAAAGATTGTATCGTTTACTGCAGCACCATTATTCACACGATAAGAAACAGGAATATTAGATACTGCATTAAATCCTGTATTCTTAACTTTCACTTTAATACGTGAAGCACTTGTAAACGCAGTTAAGTTATTAGGAGCATCAAGACCTAAAACAGTCACATCGTTTTGCATCAATTCATAACCACTTACCCATGCGTTTGCTAAAACAAAACTTGTTAGTGTTCCTGTATTTGCATTTGCTGTTTGATCATTTATAACGGCATTGCCTAACCCTTCATCTAATTTATAATAAGCAACAAGTCCTGGTTCATTACCAGCATAATTCGTTGTCATGTTCGATTGAATGTCCGTTGCTGATTTTGCAATATTCCAGATTCGCACTTCATCAATCGAACCTGCGAAAGTTCTTCCGCTGTAAGTAGGACTTTCACCAATAAATAATTTTGTTGGAGAAGGTGAAAATGAAAATGCAGGTGTATACGCTACTTTTTCTCCATTCACATATAACATCACATTGATTCCATCATAAACTCCAGCAATATGATACCATCTATTCGTCAATAAAATTGATGGTGATGAAGCCGACTTCCATGTACCACCATCAGAAATCATGAACTCAATACTTCCATTATTTCCACATCGTAAGATATATCCTCTGTTTGGAGCGTTCACATCTTTAGCTATAATTGATCCATCAGAAATACTGTTCCTCCATGCTGAAGCATTGATCCATGTCTCTACAGTTATCGCATTTGTTGGATTTAACTGAGGTGCATCATTAATAATAATCTTATCATCCAATCCATCGAAATTAACACCGAAATTAGTTCCTGTTGCAAAGTTACTGATGACTTTATTCAAAGTATCATTCGTAGCTACCACATCACCGATTAAACTCGTATAGGCCTTCACGTTATAATTCTGATAAATGGATAAATCGGCAGTTTGAGTAAATGTGTAAGTATATGTTCCGAATGGTGGAACTACCCCATTCATTGTTTCTGTTACTGCAGGATTGTTTCCTATCTTATAGCTTATTGGAAATCCAGTTAATGGATTAGTAGAATAATTACTTACTACCAAACTAATCTGTTCTGCATTCGTCAAATTAAAGTTTGATGCTGGTCCTGCTATTGCGCTCACTCCTACATCAGGACTACTTAATGTACAATTGTAATCGCCGCTTTGCCATACTGATGCTAATGTAGTATTGATTAAAATTCCGTTATTACCTCCAGCAACAGAATTAATAGCTGATGTTGTTCCATTGTTGGCATCTAATTTCCAATATCCAGCTAAACCAGGTTCTGTTCCTGTTAAAGAAGAACAAATAGTTGATGTGATTTGCGACTGCGTTCTTCCATAATTCCAAAAGCGAACTTCATCAATACGTCCGCTAAACGAACGACCTAACCAACCTGGAGATTCACCAATGCATAAATTTCCTGTTGAAGGAATCATACCACCACTAACAATATTTAATCCTCTCAATACCCCATTCACATAAATCATAATTGAATCGCCTGAATAAACACCTGCGACATGATACCAAGTACCTGTTTGCATAATTGGTGCAGAAGTAGCCGTTGTCCAGCTACCGGCAATACTTAAGTTAAACTCTGCTTTTCCATTTTCCGCAGCACGTAAATCGAAACCATTATTTTGTCCGACATTATTTCCTGTACAAACTACGCTACCTTTATAGATAGGAGTTTTCCAAGCTGTTGCATTAATCCATGCTTCGACAGTAACACCCGATGCGCCATGTAATGATGCATACGTAGGAACACGCACATAATCATTCGTACCATCGAGATTCAAATGGTACTGTGCTTGAGTTGTTGTGCTGATTAGCAATGCAATAACAATCAAAAGTTTGGAGTAAAGATTTTTCATTGTATGTTAATGGGTCTGTTATTTATTAATCATTAATTTTTTTGTCGATACTTTTCCTTCTTTCACAATTTGAATGAAGTAAATTCCATTCGTTAATTCATCCGAAGAAAAACTCATAACTACATCATTAGAATAAACTGAGTTTACTAAACGACTATTCGAATCATAAATTGATATTTGGGAATTTGCCACATTAAATAAATTGAAATTTCCATTATTCGGATTAGGCAACAATAGAATTTCTTTGTTATCAGTATTTAAATTCTCGATAGATGTAAGCGGAGAACTACCAACTCCAATTGCATAATATTTATTTTGAAGATTCACTCCAGTAAATTTCACAATAGTTCCATTTGCTAATAATGAACTTGCTGAAGCAGCTACAGAGTAAGTTTGATTCATCGAATCTCTCACTAACAATGTATAATTCTGAACTGGTAAATTCTTAGTTAATGAATCACCACCATTAGCAGCATAACTTAAATTGAAATATAAATCAGCATTCACATTTCCACCTTTGTTGAATAACCACTCTCGCGATGTTCTTTTAAAATCAAGTGGTGAATTCGAAGGTAAATAAATCGTAGAAACACCTGACGAATCATTATGTCCGTAAACAGCATAATCGAATTTCTTTGAACCAATTGATGCAATTAAATTTAATCCGTTAGTAGTAGTGCTGTAATTATAAAGCGAAGGATCTTTCCCAAACCAAACACCATTCACATCATTCATGTTGTACATTGCATCGTTAGCCACAGCTGCATAGGATGGTTGCCATGAATAATAATTTGCTGAAGCATTCAACGTACCATCGCTACCGTTACCCGTTAAGTCAGGTAAGTTTGTTCCTGCTGTTTGATTAAAATCCCAATACCCCACTAAACCAATTTCATTTCCTTGCAAGTGTTTATGCATGGTTGATTTAATTTCATCAGATGTTCGCACAACGCTCCATAAGCGAACTTCATCAATACTTCCGAAGCTTTGGAAATTTGTTAAGTCCCAAGGAGCAATACCAATTACAAACGGATTTGAACTCGATGCAATCGCATTTCCTGTAAGAGGTAAACCACCCACTTGAACGCCATTGATGTAACAAAGCATTTGTCCACCAGAACCAAACGTGGTTGCAAAATGTACCCATGCAGAATCTATCGGAGATGAACCAGCTTGAATTGTATTCACTCCTGGATTCCATATTTCAGAATAGTTCTGCCCTAATTGCACCGCCATCAAATATCCATTATCAAACGCAGGTGTAACCTTACCCATGATTTTCTGATTCCAAGTAGAGTTATACATTCGCACCCATACTTCCATGGTAAGTTCGTTACCCGTATTTAAAATATTATTCGTTCCGCAATTGAAATACACAGGAGGCTTTGTTCCTGCATTCCACGTTGGATAATCAATGTAAAAACTATTTCCCGCAGAGGTTTGTGCATGCACGTTAGCGATAGCACACACTGAAAGAATTGTAAAAAGTAATCTTTTTAATCTCATAATAATTAGTTTACATCCCACCAGACTTTCGTTGCTGGTAAATCAGGACCTTGTTGGATTATTGCTTGGTTGTAATTGTTTCCATTTAATGTCACCTCCTTTGCAGGATAGGTCAAACGATTTGGAAAATTAGTTAAATTGATTGAATTATTGGAGTAGTCTAATAAAACAGGGTAGCCCGTTCTTCGAAACTCACTGTAGCTTTCTAACCCATTCTGAAATGCATAAGAAATATACTTCTGCGTAATAATTCGCTCCAGCGTAACAGGTAAACATACACTTAAGTAATTTGCTATTTGAGTACTTGTGATAGAACTATTTGGATACGAATTCATACTTAAACTGATACCATCAAAATAGTACTGCTGCGAACTGCCTAAAGACCACCATCCGTTAAGAGCTGCTTCCGATAATAAAAAGTTTACCTCCGCTGCCGACATTAATACACCTGGAGCATCCTGACGTAAAAACCAATTACCAATTTTTGAAACATCGCTTGCATCACTGTTGTAATTACTCCATATAGATGAACCTGAAGGAACTAAATTCGGCACACCCTCATAGTCTGGAATCCCAATAATCAACGACTCAGTAGTGTATTGTGCAAAAACATTAATACGCGGATCATTGGTATATTTTAGATAGTCAATTAAAAATTTACTTGGATACGTTCTTCCTCCGCTTTGACCGCTATTGATTAAATCAAATAAAGGGTTTCTTACATCGCCTGAATAAGGGAAATAAGCATTGTCAGCATTAGAAAGTAACAAAGGCTGATTCACTAATTCGTTTAATACTTGTTGTGTTTGTGCAGGCGCTACATTCGATATTCGCATTGCTAATCGAAGGCGTAATGAATTTGCAAATTGTATCCACTTAATTATTGAACCTTTGAAAATCGGATCACTATTTCCTGCAAAAGTTGGTTTTGAAATATCAAGCGCAACAGAAGCATTTTTTAATTCATTTAACAGTGAATTGTAAATAGTCGACTGACGATCATAAGCAGGAGATAAATTCAGGTTTTTACCATTCAAAGCCTGCGAATACGGAATATCACCAAAGGCATCCGTAAGCTGAGAAAACAAATAACACTCCCATATTTTCGCAATCGCATTTTTGTTTATCAGATAGGCATCACCGTTAGTAAGGTTTTGTACCT
Source organism: Chitinophaga pinensis (assembly GCA_945872015.1). GTDB lineage: Bacteria > Bacteroidota > Bacteroidia > AKYH767-A > OLB10 > CAINEC01. The sequence continues at coordinate 11,699 of CAMBYJ010000013.1, forward strand.
CGCGCGCGTTCATCAAACCTTGAGCATACAACTCATTCCACCAAGCATCTTTACCATCATTACTATCATACTCTCTGCCTGCATCTACTCCACCCAATGTAGCGAAGTACATATTCCAATTCATAACTGTCCAATAGTTAAAATTGGCGTTGGTGATATAACTACCCATTCCTTTTACCACAGAAAATGTAAATAAGTAATCAGGGTTGGTATTGGTTGGCGAATTCGGATTAACATTTAATTCATCCATCGATTCCTTACAAGAGAATGGAACAACAAGCAACATTAAAAACAGGCAAGCAACTATTCGTTTAGTAAATATATTCTTCATCTTACAACGTCACTTTAATGTTAAAACCAACACTTCTTCTTGTAGGCCATGAGTATATCTCGTACCCTTGTCCGTTACCGTTAGTATACGACGATTCCGGATCAATATTCGGAGCGCCACTATAGATCAACCATAAATTACGACCAGTTAAAGCAATGCTTAATCCTTTCATATGTAATTTATCAGTAACAGATTTATTAAATCGATAGTTGAACGTGAATTCACGAAGCTTTACAAAGCTTGCATCGTAAATAAACTGTTCATGTATTTCATTCGTCCAGTCGGAAAATTGGCCCCAGTACAATTCTGGATTCACATATACCGTATTTTGAGTTCCATCTGCAGTTACACCATCAGCAAGATAACCACCAGTTGCTACCCAATTTTCAGGCGACACTCCCGCAGCTAACCGTGCGGCTTCACTAGCATACCATGCATCACGACCTTCTAATGTACTTTCTAAATTCCCAGAGTAACCACTCGCATACATATTTGTTCCACTAAACATTTGTCCTCCGATGCGATAATCAACTAAAAACCCTAAAGAGAAATTTTTATAGGTGAAATTGTTGTTTATACCTCCCGTCATCTTCGGATTATAGTTGCCAAGCACCTTCGGTTTATCATCGCGAATGTACATTCCATTTTCATCGACTAATTTATTTCCATTCGCATCACGCTTGATTCCGTAACCAACAATATCGCCGTATTCATGTCCGGGTCTAGCTTCAATCGTTAAATTCCATTGGTAAAACAATTGATAAGCTTCTAATCCTTCTGTCAATGAAACAACCTTGTTTCTGTTATGAGCTAAATTGATATCTAAATTCCATTTGAAATTTGTCTTCTCAATTGGAATAGTTTTAATCTGCAACTCGATTCCTTTATTTAAAATCTCACCACTGTTTATAATTGCATTCACAAATCCCGAACTAGCAGATACGCTAGCCGGTAGAATCTGATTCTTGGTAACAGAACGATAGTAAGTAAAATCAACTCCTAATCTACGATTATAGAAATACAACTCAGTTCCAGCTTCAATGTTGGATGTGATTTCAGGTTTTAAATTTAGTAATGGTAATGTCGGATCTAACTGATACATGGTAGCACCATTGAAGGAACCTGCTGTTGGATAACTAAAGGTAGCGCGATAAGGATCGGTATCTCGACCAACCATTGCCCAAGACAAACGAAGTTTACCAAATGTAAATTTCGATTTATCATTTTTCATTAATTCAGAAAAAACAAATCCTGTACTCACTGATGGATAAAAATAAGAACGCGCGTCTTTTGGTAAAGTAGAGCTCCAATCATTACGAGCTGTTATATCCAAGTATAAAAACTCTTTATAGGCTACTTGTCCGAATGCATATAAACCATTCGTACGACGCTTTGAAATGAAATTTGAAACCGTTGGACGATTAACACTGTTCTCAATCGAATAGAAATACGGAATCGCTAATCCACCATCAGTGCGAGAAGAAAACAAATTACTTTCCTTTTGCAACGTACTTCCTCCTACATTGGCAGAATAAGAAATATCAGAATTAATACTATCTGAATAACTCAACAAGAAATCACTTTGATATTGCTTTTCATTCGACCAGCCTTTTGAATAAGAGCCCAATGAATTAGAAATACTGTTATATCCTTCGCGATCATTGGTCTGAAATAAATTTATGTCGGCATTGGTACGCACCATCAAACTAAAATTATCCTGAATCTTATAATTCACCGAGGCAATTCCTAATAATCGATCGCGGGTATCTTCATTCAAATCGTAGTTGATAGACCAATACGGGTTGTTCATCCAGTTCCAGTTAGTGAACCATGTTTGCTCATGACCAGCTGCATCCATTTGATGATTCTCTAATGATTCTGCACTGATATTTCGAGGCATCATCACATAATTACGAGGCGCACTAAAACTATTCGCTAATCCTAAACGATTTTTAGCCACCTGATTGCTGTAGGTGATTCCCACATCTAAACTAATACGATCGCTTATCATAGCGGCTGTACGTGCCGTTAGATTAGTTCTATTCAGTGTTGTTCCAGGAACAATATCCTTTGTATTAAAATTACCTGCCGACAAACGATACGTCATCTTGTCGGAACCACCACTTAACGAAACATTATTAACAGCTGTTATTCCTGTTTGAAAAAAGGAGCTGTAGTTATCTGCCTGCGGAGAAAAACTTCGTACTTGTCCATCCCAGTCTTTAATAATTTGCCCTTGCATTTTCGGTCCCCAGCTACCAAAAGCAGAAGCGCTAGCAGTATTGTAAGTATAAATTCCATTTTGCAAAACCCAAGGACCTTCAAACTTTCCATTACGACCTGCACCGTACATATCCTGAAACTTTAATTGAATATTTGGCAACTCAATGCTCGTTGAACTATTGTACGTTACTCCGATACCGTTAGCCTTGCTTCCTTTTTTTGTTGTTATAACAATTACACCATTTGCAGCGAGTGAACCATAAAGGGCTGCCGCATTCGGACCTTTTAACACATTCACTGATTCAATATCATCGGGATTGATATCACTGATACCATTACCAAAATCTCTTCCACCCCATTGTGTGGTAGTATTGTTCGTATTGTTTTCAATCGGCACACCATCAACTACAATCAATGCCTGATTAGAACCTGACAAAGAAGTAACACCACGCAATAAAATTCTACTCGAAGAACCTGGTCCGCCAGTAGTAGAAGTAATATTCAAACCTGCAACCTTTCCCGCCAACTGATTAATCACACTTGCATCTTTAGCTGTTTGCAAATCTTCTCCCTTCACCTCCTGAACAGCATAACCGAGGGCCTTCTTGTCCTTTTTAATTCCGAGTGCGGTAACAACAACCTCCTTTAATTCCGTTTTATCTTTTTTCAGATAAACAACAAGATTTGTTTTACCATTCACAGGAACGACTTCACGCAGCATCGAAACCATTACAAAAATTAATGTATCGTTAGCGTGCGGAACAGTGATTTCAAATTTGCCATCTTCATTCGCAGCAGTAGAAATGGAAGTGCCTTTAACATTGATTACGGTGAAAGGCAAAGCTTGATTATCATCCATTGATAAAACTAAACCGCTAACCTTTAACGATTGTGCTTTTAGCTGGATGCAAGAAAATAATGGTATTAGAATGAAAAGTAATTTAACCAGTAATGATTTATTTCTTTTCATTGGATTTTTGTTCTGATTTTACTGACTGATTTTTCTTCGCTTGCAAATCGTTGATATATTCCGTCCATGGTTTTTTCTGATAAATATTCTCTCCGTAAAAACGTATAATGTTATTCATCACCTCTGGATTTAAATAAACAGGAATCACATCGAGGATTTCGAGCTTCTCATCGAGAATCACCACCTCTGGAAATCCGATGTTACCACGCGTGATAGCTTGCGTGAATGGATGCAACGAACTTGGTTGTGCTCCTGGTGCAATTATTTGTCCTTTGAAGTTAACGGTATCATTACCTACCACATTAAAGTTTACACAATTAAATTTCTCTCGTAAATACTCTAAGTTTAACGAATCAGTAAAGCTGGTTGACTTCATTATTTTACAGCTATTGCAAAATTCTGCTTCGAGTAAAATAATTGTTTTTTTGTTATTCGAATGCTGACCATCGAGGTAATTTGTCGCCGATTTCCAATTGGTTAATTTTATTTGATCGATTATCGTTGAATCCTTCATGGCTTTATCGTATAACTTTTCGAAATCGTTATAGTTGCAGGATTTATAAACATTCTCGAGGGTAAAAATGAGGATAGGTTCTATTTTAGGAATATCTAAATAACCGGGTACGATTAAATTCAGATTGAATTTGTTTTTATCCTTTTCATAGCCATTCATAAAAATGGTAGTTGGATACATCAGACTTCCGTTAAGTAATTTAATCGCTAACTCATGCGTTGCTCTCTTCTCAGTGCCTGTAGGCTTATAAATCTCTCCTAGGAATTCGATAGTATCCTTACTCTCTGCATCGAAGCTTACGGGATAAAAATTCTGATTGATATAACCCGCTAGGCCTTCATTAGCATAGGTAGTTTTCATCATCTGTTTACACCAGCCACACCAGTCGGTATAAAAATCGAGGATAACAGGACGCTGCTGAGTTTGCATTTTTTGCATAGCCTCTTGCAGTGTCATCCACTTTACCTTGCTGCCCTCATCATTTTGGGCTTGAAGAGAAAGTGTGATTCCAACAAAAAGAAATACTAAAACAAACGAAGAAATAAATCGCAATTTCATAACTACATTAAAAGGTTTTGAAGAGAATAAAAATAGGAAAATAATTGCTATTTTCGAGCTAATACGATCAAATTTGAGCTAGTAGAAAAAATGTGCTACAACATCGCCTTTATTGAAAAGAAATTAGAGCAGCTTGCTAAGCGGTTTAATGCAAGTACTATTCACGGACCTATCTTTCA